>JAFLDG010000334.1 GCA_017302495.1 Burkholderiales bacterium | reverse complement strand
CGGTGGGCGCCAGCATCTCCGGCATGCCGGGGCCGCCCTTCGGGCCCAGATAGCGCAGCACCATCACGTCGCCGGGCTTGATCTTCTGCGCCATGATCGCCGCCAGCGCGCTCTGCTCGTCGTCGAACACGCGCGCCGGGCCGGTGATCACCGGGTTCTTCAGGCCGGTGATCTTGGCCACGCAGCCTTCGGGGCTGAGGTTGCCCTTCAGGATGGCCAGGTGGCCGTGCGCGTACAGCGGGTTGCTCACCGGCCGGATCACCGGGTTGCCGGGCTGCAGGTCGGGCACCTCGGCCAGGTTCTCGGCCACCGTCTTGCCGGTGATGGTCATGCAGTCGCCGTGCAGCAGGCCGGCCTTCAGCAGCTCCTTCATCACCGCGGGGATGCCGCCGGCGCGGTGCAGGTCCACCGCCAGGTACTGGCCGCTGGGCTTCAGGTCGCACAGCACCGGCGTGCGCTGGCGCACGCGCTCGAAATCGTCGATCGTCCAGTCCAGCCCCGCCGCATGGGTGATGGCCAGGAAGTGCAGCACCGCATTGGTCGAGCCGCCAGTGGCCATGATCACCGCCACCGCGTTCTCCACCGCCTTCTTGGTGACGATGTCGCGGGGCTTCAGGTCCTTCTTCACCGCCTCGACCAGCACCTTGGCCGCCTGCTCGACCATCGAGACGATCTCGCCTTCGACATTGGCCATCGTCGATGCATAGGGCAGGCTCAGGCCCAGCGCCTCGAAGGCGGAGCTCATCGTGTTGGCGGTGTACATGCCGCCGCAGGAGCCGCTGCCGGGAATGGCGTGGCGCTCGATCTGGCAGAAGTCCTCCTCGCTCATCTTGCCGGCGCTGAACTGGCCCACCGCCTCGAACACGCTGACGATGTTCAGGTCCTGGCCCTTGTACTTGCCGGGCAGGATGGTGCCGCCGTAGATGTAGATGGCCGGTACGTTGGCGCGCAGCATGCCCATCATGCCGCCGGGCATGTTCTTGTCGCAGCCGCCGATGACCATCACGCCGTCCATCCACTGGCCGCCGACGCAGGTCTCGACGCAGTCGGCGATGACCTCGCGCGACACGAGGCTGTACTTCATGCCTTCGGTGCCCATCGCCATGCCGTCGCTGATGGTGGGCGTGCCGAAGATCTGCGGGTTCGCGCCGGCTTCCTTCAGGCCGGCCACCGCCGCATCGGCCAGCCGCTGCAGGCCGGAGTTGCAGGGCGTGATCGTGCTGTGCCCGTTGGCCACGCCGATCATCGGCTTGCCGAAGTCGCCTTCGGTGTAGCCCATCGCGTAGTACATGCTGCGGTTGGGCGCACGCGCCACGCCCTCGGTGATGTTCTTCGAGCGGCGGTTGATGCTCATGTCTTTCCTCTGCGGATCCGGCCAGAACGGAAGTATCGCCCGGCCGCCGCGCCGGCCGGCGCAGCGGCGACAATCGCCGCCCCCCCGCATCCCCGTCGCGATCCGATGCTCGTGCATCCGCAGTTCGACCCGGTGGCCGTCGCCATCGGCCCGGTCCAGATCCACTGGTACGGCCTGACCTACCTGGTCGCCTTCGGCCTGTTCCTGTGGCTCGCGAGCTTGCGCGTGCGCCAGCCGTGGCACGCCGCGCAGGGCTGGACCCGGCGCGACGTCGAAGACCTGCTGTTCTACGGCGTGCTCGGCGTCGTGCTCGGCGGCCGGCTCGGTTACGCGCTGTTCTACAAGCCGGCGTACTACGCCGCGCATCCGCTCGAGGTGCTCGCGGTCTGGCAGGGCGGCATGTCGTTCCACGGCGGCCTGCTCGGCGTGCTCGCGGCGATGGCGCTGTTCGCCCGCCGCCGCGGCCGCCGCTTCCTCGACGTGACCGACCTGATCGCACCCTGCGTGCCCACCGGCCTGGCGGCCGGGCGCATCGGCAACTTCATCAACGGCGAGCTGTGGGGCCGCCCGGCCGACCCGTCGCTGCCGTGGGCGATGGTGTTTCCGCAGTCGGGCTCCGAGCTGCCGCGGCACCCGTCGCAGCTGTACCAGTTCGCGCTCGAAGGGCTGCTGCTGTTCGTGCTGCTGTGGCTGTACGCGCGCCGGCCGCGCGCCACCGGCCAGGTCTCCGGCGCGTTCCTGGCCGGCTACGGCGTGCTGCGTTTCGCGGCCGAGTACTTCCGCGAACCCGATGCCTTCCTCGGCCTGCGCGCCTTCGGCTTCAGCCAAGGCCAGTGGCTGAGCCTGCCGATGATCGTGCTCGGCGCGGCGATGTGGCTCTGGGCGACCCGGCGCGGCGCCGGCGTAGCATCGCCGCGATGAGACAGATCTTCCTCGACACCGAGACCACCGGCCTGGACGCCGAGGGCGGCGACCGCATCGTCGAGATCGGCTGCGTCGAGATGGTCGCGCGGCGGCTCACCGGCAACCACCGCCACTACTACCTGAACCCGCAGCGCTCGAGCCACCCCGACGCGCTGCGCGTGCACGGCCTGAGCGACGAGTTCCTCGCCGACAAGCCGCGCTTCGACGAAGTGGCGGAGGAACTGCTCGCCTTCCTCGCCGGCGCCGAGATCGTGATCCACAACGCGCCCTTCGACGTCGGCTTCCTCGACCGCGAACTGCAGCGTTGCGGCCGCGGCCCGCTGCAGCAGCACGTCGGCGCGGTCACCGACAGCCTGCTGCTCGCGCGCGAGCTGTACCCGGGCAAGAGCAACTCGCTCGACGCGCTGTGCAAGCGGCTGGCGGTCGACAACTCCGCGCGCACGCTGCACGGCGCGCTGCTCGATGCGGGCCTGCTGGCCGACGTCTACATCGGCATGACCCGCGGCCAGGGCTCGCTGGTGATCGATGCCGCCGACGCGGCCGGGCCGGCGCTGCAGGCCGATGCGATCGACCTCGCGGCCTTCGACCTGCCCGTGCCGCTGCCGACGCCCGACGAGCTGGCGGCACACCGTGCGGTGCTCGCCGACATCCACAAGGCCAGCCGCGGCCGGCTGCTGTGGCAGGCCGATCTGGCATAATCGCGCGCTCTCCGCGACGGGCGCCAAGCCCGTGCGACGGGCGGTTAGCTCAGGGGTAGAGCGCGTCGTTCACACCGACGAGGTCGCAGGTTCGAAACCTGCACCGCCCACCAGGAGAACCCACGAACGGCGCCACCTCCGGGTGGCGTTTTCGCTGTGCCGTCGTTGGCGTCGCGCCGTCTGCACCGGACCGGGGCCGCCCGTCAGTAGCTCCGCGGCAGCCCGAGCACGTGCTCGGCGACGTAGCTGAAGATCATGTTGGTCGAGATCGGCGCCACCTGGTACAGCCGCGTCTCGCGGAACTTGCGCTCGACGTCGTATTCGCACGCGAAGCCGAAGCCGCCGTGGGTCTGCAGGCAGACGTTGGCCGCCTCCCAGCTGGCCTTGGCCGCCAGGTGCTTGGCCATGTTGGCCTGCGCGCCGGCGTCCTGGTGCGCGTCGATCCGCGCGCAGGCCTGCCAGCGCATCAGGTTCGCCGCCTCGAGCTCGATGTAGGCCTCGGCGATCGGGAACTGCACGCCCTGGTTCCGGCCGATCGGCCGGCCGAAGACGACGCGCTCGTTCGCGTACTTCGCCGCCCGCTCGATGAACCAGTAGCCGTCGCCGATGCACTCGGCGGCGATCAGCGTGCGCTCGGCGTTCAGGCCGTCGAGCAGCGTGCGGAAGCCCTGGCCCTCGGGGCCGAGCAGGCTCTCGGCGGGGATCTCGAGGTCGTCGAAGAACAGCTCGTTGGTCTCGTGGTTCACCATGTTCGGAATCGGCCGCACCGTCAGGCCGCGGCCGATCGCGGCCTTCAGGTCGACGAGGAAGCAGCTCAGGCCCTCGGAGCGCTTCTTCACCTCGGCCAGCGGCGTGGTGCGCGCGAGCAGGATCATCATGTCGCTGTGCTGGATGCGCGAGATCCAGACCTTCTGGCCGTTGATCACCCAGCGGCCGTCCTTCTTCATCGCGGTGGTCTTGAGTCGGGTGGTGTCGCTGCCGGTGGTCGGTTCGGTCACGCCCATCGACTGGATGCGCAGTTCGCCGGCGGCGATCGGCGGCAGATAGCGCCGCTTCTGTTCCTCCGACCCGCTGCGCACGATCGCGTTCATCACGTACATCTGGCCGTGGCAGGCGCCGGAGTTGCCGCCGCAGCGGTTGATCTCCTCCATGATCACGCTGGCCTCGGCCATCGTCAGGCCGGCGCCGCCGTAGTCCTGCGGGATCAGCGCGGCCATCCAGCCGGCCCGGGTCAGCGCGTCGACGAAGGCCTCGGGGTAGGCGCGCTGCGCGTCGACCTGGCGGAAGTACTCGTCCGGGAACTGCCGGCACAGCTGCCGGACGGCGTCGCGGATTTCCTGATGGGCGTCGGGTTCGGTGGGCATCGGGATCGGTTCCTGTCTAGCGCGGGCGTCGCGGCGGCGTCCATCGCCTGGCGGCCTTGCGTCGTGCACGCCCATGGTTTCACTTCGCGCTCGCCGTCGAGCCGGCCGAGGTCGTCGAAGGGCGCGGCATCGGGCGCATTCTGCGTGCCGGGGCCGGCGTCGTGTCGGCGCGCTGCCGATGCTGCCGATCATCGGGCCGCTCCGGCGGC
>JAFLDG010000333.1 GCA_017302495.1 Burkholderiales bacterium | reverse complement strand
GGCACCGAAGACGAAGGCGCCGGCGCGTGCGGCGAAGGCGGTGCGGCGCGCGGGCGCGCGCTGAGGCCGGGACGGTCCCGGCCGCTCCGGCTCGGAATCGCGGTTGCGGGCGAAAGCGCCGTAATACAATCTGCCTGGACAATGTAATACACCGGAGCCGGTCATGACGCTCACCGTCCGCCTGAAGCCCGAGCTCGAGTCGGCCCTCGAGCGGCACTGCGCCGAGCGCGGCGTGTCGAAGAGCCTGGTGGTGCAGGAGGTGCTGGCCGAGTACCTGGCCCGGCCGCCGAGCCGCAAGCGCAGCCGCGCCGCTGCACCGGCGGTGGCAGAACCCAGCGCCAGCTACCGCGCGTTCGAGGCGCTGGGGCTCATCGGTGCGGTTTCGGGCGTCGGGCCGGCAGACAAGGCTGGCGTGCGCGCAGCGTTCGACCGTTGGGACGAGGCCAAGCGGCGCGCGTGGGCGGCCGAGGTGCCGCCTCCCGGCCAGCCTGCGGACAGGAGCCGCAGGCCGCCGGCCCGGCGCACGGCACGATGACGGCGCGGCGTGCGGCCTCGGGCAGT
This sequence comes from Burkholderiales bacterium, assembly GCA_017302495.1. GTDB lineage: Bacteria > Pseudomonadota > Gammaproteobacteria > Burkholderiales > Burkholderiaceae_C > Rubrivivax. The sequence goes on along the minus strand of JAFLDG010000333.1, from coordinate 4,079 downwards.
CGATCGCACGGCCCAGCCGCGCGGGACGCCGTCCTGCTCGACACGGGCTTCCTGGTGTCGCTGATCGACGACCGGGAGCCTCTTCACGCCGCGGCCAGGCGTTGGCTGTCGCTCCAGCACCGGGCGCTGTGGTCGGCACCGGCCGTGTTGACCGAGACGGCGCATTTCCTTCCCGGCTGGCTGCGGCCGCAGCTGGCCCGCGCGGCGGCCTCCGGCGTGCTGCAGGTAGCGGTGCCCGATGCCGAGGGCTACGGCCGAATCGCCGCGTTGCTGCAGAAGTACGCGGACCGGCAACCCGACTGGGCGGACATCGAGCTGATCTGGTTGGCCGAGGCGGCCGGCATCCACCGCATCGCCACGCTGGACGCCACCGACTTCGGCGTCTACCGCATCCACGGCCGGCGGGCCTTCGACATCGTCTGGCCACCGGCCGGCGCGTAGCCGATGCCCACGCTCGACTGGCTGAACCGCGACGCCGCGTTCCGCATCGCCGCCGCGGTGCCCACGCGCGTTCTGCGGCCGCATGCCGCCGGGCATGTGTTCGGCGATGCCGCGCCGGGCGGCGGCAACCTGCTGATCCAGGGCGACAACCTCGAAGCGCTGAAGGCGCTGCTGCCCTTCTACCGGGGCCGGGTCAAGTGCATCTTCATCGACCCGCCGTACAACACGAAGAGCGCCTTCGAGCACTACGACGACAACCTCGAGCACAGCCAGTGGCTGACGATGATGCTGCCGCGGCTGCAACTGCTGCGCGAGCTGCTGAGCGAGGACGGGTCGATCTGGGTGACCATCGACGACAACGAAGGGCACTACCTCAAGGTGTTGATGGATGAGGTGTTTGGGCGGGGGAATTTCGTCGCGAACGTCGTCTGGCAGAAGAAGTACACGGTAGCGAACGATTCGAAGTGGCTCGCTGAAACGCACGACCACTTGCTGGTCTACGCGCGCACAAAGGAGACTTGGCGACCTCGACGCCTTCCACGCACGGAGGCGATGAACGAACGCTATCGAAATCCGGACAACCACCCGGACGGGCCGTGGAAGGCAACCCCGCTTTACGCGAAGCGCACGCCGTCCGAACGAGAAGCGGCATTCACCTTCACCTTCAGCAATGGAGTCGTATGGTCGCCGCCCCCTGGCACAACCGCGAGGTTTCCAGCCGCAGAGCTTGCCCGGATGGATGCCGCCAAGGAGATCTGGTTCGGCGCCGACGGGAAGGCAAATCCATCGCGCAAGACCTTCCTCGCCAAGCTTGCCATCGAGAGCCCGCCGTCTCCCACCATCTGGTTGCACTCGGACGCCGGCAACAACCATGAGGCACGGGAGGAGAGCAAACTTGTAGACGCCGAAGCGGTGTTCGGTACTCCGAAGCCGGAGCGGCTTATCAGACGAGTTCTCGAACTCGCCACCAACCCCGACGACCTCGTCCTCGACAGCTTCCTCGGCAGCGGCACAACCGCTGCGGTCGCGCACAAGATGGGCCGGCGCTGGATCGGCATCGAGATGGGCGAGCATGCGCTCACGCACTGCCTGCCGCGGCTGTGCAAGGTGGTCGAAGGCGAACCCGGCGGCATCAGCCGCGCGGTGAACTGGCAGGGCGGCGGGGGTTTCCGGCTGCTGCAGCTCGGCGCGCCGCTGTTCGATGCCGACGGCGAGATCCACCCGGAGGTCCGCTTCGCCGACCTCGCCGCCTTCGTCTGGCTGCGCGAGACCGGCATCGCGCTCGCCGACCTGGCGCCGGCGACGCCGAAGCTCGGCGTGCACGGCGGCACCGCGCTCTACCTGCTGTTCAACGGCATCCTCGGCGACCGCCGGCCCGAGGGCGGCAACGTGCTCACCAGCGCGGTGCTCGCCGCGCTGCACCAGCGCTGCCCGCACGCCGGGCCGAAGATCGTCTACGGCGAAGCCTGCCGCCTGGGCGCGGCGCGGCTCGAGGCCGAAGGCATCGTCTTCAAGCAACTGCCGCACGCGGTGCCGCGTTAAGCTACGTCCGAATCGCACTTCGCCCTGGAGCCTGACCATGCAACTGAGCGTCGACGAACTCCTTGAACAGGTTCAACGCCTTTCGGCCGACGACCGCGAACTGCTGCTCGAGCGCTTGCGGCAGGTGCTCGCGCCGAGTATGGACCCCGACATCGAAGCGAGCTGGATCGCCGAGGCCGAGCGCAGGATGGATGCCATCGACCGCGGTGAAATGACTTCGATCCCTTGGGAACAAGCCAAGCGGCAGCTGGGTCTTTGAAGCGCCTGGAGATCGTTCCCCCGGCTTTGGCCGAGGCCGCCGCCGCGCGGGAATACTACGCAGCGATCCGCCCCGAACTCGCGGCCGAGTTTGCCGCGGAGTTGTCGCGCGCGCTGCACTGGGTGCAATCACATCCATTGACCTGGGCGCCGATTGGCCGCCGTGCGCGCCGCCGGCTGTTGAACCACTTTCCGTACGCCGTGATCTACCGCATCGAGCCCGATTGCATTCGAGTGTTGGCGTTGATGCACCAGCGGCAGCGCCCCGGCTATTGGCGAGGCCGCTGACTCCGATGGCCGCCTTCACGCTCAAGCGCTTCCAGCAGCAGGCCCTGTCGGCGCTGGACGACTACCTGCGCGCCGCGCGGCTGCAGGGCGCGGCAGCGGCCTTCACCGGCCAGACCGGCTATGGCTACCACGCCCAACCCTTTGGCGAGACGCCTTGTGTGTGCCTGCGCATTCCCACCGGTGGCGGCAAGACGCTGCTGGCCGCGCATGCGGTGGGCCGCATGGCGCGCGAGTGGCCAGGCGCGCACGCCCAGCCGCTGGCGCTGTGGCTGGTGCCCAGCGATGCCATCCGCACGCAGACGCTGGCGGCGCTCTCGGCGCCCGGGCATCCGTTCCGCGAGGCCCTGGCCGCCGCCTGCGGCGACACCGTGCGGGTGTGCGACCTGGACGACGTGGCGCTGCTGTCGCCGCAGGACTTCGACGCCCACGCCGTGGTGGTGGTGGCCACGATGCAGAGCTTCCGCGTCGAAGACACTGACCAGCGCAACGTCTATGCCTTCAGCGAAGGGCTGGAGCCGCATTTCCGCGGCGTGCCGCCGGCAGCATTGCAGGCGCTGCACGGGCTGCCCGATGCGCTGGTCACGGCGGAAGATGCGGCTTCGGCCAAGGCGGGGCGCGAGATGCTGGCGCGCTTCGTCGGCCAGCCGCGCTGGAGCCTGGCCAACTGGCTGGCGCTGAGGCAGCCCTACGTCATCGTCGACGAGGCGCACAACGCCAAGACCGAGCGCAGCTTCGAGGCGCTGCAGCGGCTGAACCCGGCGCTGATCCTGGAGCTGACGGCCACGCCTTTGCCCAAACGCACCAACGTGCTGTTCCACGTGTCGGCGCAGCAACTGCAGGCCGAGGCGCTGCTGAAGCTGCCGGTGGCGCTGATGGAGCACACGCGCGGCTGGCGCTCGGCGGTCTTCGACGCGGTGCAGACCCAGCGCCTGCTGGAGGCCGAGGCGCAGCAGGAAGAGGCTGCCACCGGTGCCTACATCCGCCCGATCGTGCTGCTGCAGGCGCAGAACAGCAACGAGCCGGTCCACGTGGAGGTGCTGCGCGCGCACCTGGTCGACGAGCTGCACATCCCCGCCGAACAGGTGAAGGTGGCCACCGGCACGCAGCGCGAGCTGGACGGCGTGGACCTGAACGCGCGCGGCTGCCCGGTGCGCTACATCGTCACCGTGCAGGCGCTGCGCGAGGGCTGGGACTGCCCCTTCGCCTACGTGCTGTGCACGGTGCAGAGCATCCGCTCGGCCACCGCCGTCGAGCAGTTGCTCGGCCGCGTGCTGCGCATGCCCTATGCCGCGCGGCGCACGCGGCCGGCGCTGAACAAGGCCTATGCCCACGTCACCGAGGCGCAGACCGGGCTGTCGGCGAACGCGCTGGCCGACCGGCTGATCGACGGCCTGGGCTTCGATCCGCTGGACATGGCGTCGATGATCGCGCCGCAGTTGCCGCTGCCCGGCCTGGCGCGCGACGACGGGCCGCTGTTCGCGCAGGCACCTGCCGCAGCGCTGTTGCCGGCGCTGGCCGTCGACCTGCCGGCCGACCAGCCGCTGCCGGCC
>JAFLDG010000332.1 GCA_017302495.1 Burkholderiales bacterium | reverse complement strand
CAGGCGGCGCGGGTGGCGCGCGACGGCGCCGTGGTCGAGATCGATGCCGCCGAGTACGACGGCGACGTGGCGGTCTGGCGCCAGAACGACCTGACCCTGCGCGGCGTCGGCGGCCGCCCGCACCTGCGCGCGGCGGGCCGGGCCGCCGAGGGCAAGGCGATCTGGGTCATCAAGGGCGACCGCGTCACGGTGGAGAACCTGGAGCTGTCCGGGGCCCGCGTTCCGTCGCGCAACGGCGCGGCCATCCGGGCCGAGGGCGCGGGTCTGACGATCCGCAACTGCCGCCTGCACCACAACGAGATGGGCCTGCTGACCAACCCCAGCCCGGCCGGCGTCGTGCTGATCGAGGACTCCGAGATCGACCGCAACACCACCGACACCGAACGCCACGGCCGGCTCGGGCACAACATCTACGTCCACCGGGCGCTGCGCTTCGTGCTGCGCAACAGCCACGTGCACGGCGCACGCACCGGGCACCAGGTCAAGACGCGGGCGGCGCAGAACGAGATCCGCGGCAACCGGATCGACGACGGCGACGGCTGGGGCAGCCTGCTGCTGGACCTGTCGGAGGGGGGCCGGGCCGAGGTCGTCGACAACCACTTCGGCAAGGGCGCGCGCGCCGGCAACCGCACCGCGATCGGCTTCGCCGGCGAGGCCGCCGACCGCACGTCGCCGGCGCACGCGCTGCGGGTCGAGGGCAACACCTTCGTCGTCGACGGCGGGGCCGCCACCTTCGTGCGCAACCACACCACGGCGCCGGCCGTGCTCGGCGGCAACCGGCTGCCGGCGCGCGGGGTGACGCCGTTGCGCGGGCCCGGGCAGGTCGATTGACGGCCGCGGCGGAGCGCCGTCCAGCCCGGGACAGGGGAGCCCCAGCCACGTGAACTCGCGACCGAGCGCGCCTTCCTCGGACCAGATCCCTCAGTCCCGATCAGCCGGCATCGGCAACGCGACGGCGGCCGCGCCGCCCTTCAGACCATCGGTTGCCCAGTCCCCTCGATGCATGAAGACCGTTCGCGGTCTGCGACGGTCGCATAGATCGACCGTGATGCTGCGTCGTGCAGCCCAGATGGGCCTGCACCGCTCATCCGCCACCCTCGGGGCGGCTCCCCGACAGCTCGCAACGGCTTCAACGGCCGCCGACGGGCAGGCGGCGAATCCGCAGCGATCGCCCGGTCACGACGACCATCGCTCCCGCAGCGAGCGCGCTCTCGACGCGAGGCCACAGAGCCTCGAGCAACTGCGCGAGCGCGACGGCGTCGAGTCCTTGCTTGCGAATACGGAGTACGGACGGGCCTATCGCCCCGCGCGTTGCAAGCAGGGCGTGAGAGTCGGCATCGAGCGTCACGCAGACGCGTCCTTCGGCCGCGGCTCGATCGAGGATATCGGCGTCGCTCGCGCGGCTCATCCCGACATCCGAAACATGGCAGGCGTCCCATCCTGCGCGCACGAGCAGCGCGGCGGTCGATCGCGGCAGCCCCTGGTCCAGCAGGATTCGCTTCACGCGGCTTCGAGCGGTTCCACGCTGTCGTCGAGGTTCTGCGCGGCGAACTCCAGCGCCTGGCGGATGTCTTCCGGTTCGAGGTCCGGGTACTCGCGACGCAGATCGTTCCAGTCGGGGTAGACCGCAAGCGCTTCGATCACGCGCCGTACGCTCAGACGCATGCCGCGAATCGTCGGTTGCCCGTTGAGCACCGAAGGGATCGACGTGATTCGATCGAACCTGATCACGACATCTGCTCCTCTTGTCCGGTCTGTACAGCATAGCGGAGCCGGCCGCTCGCGGATGGCCGCGATGATCCTCGGTTCCCCGGCGCCGCAGTTCGGGCAGTGCTGCATGTCGATGTCGAAGACCCGCTCGGGCCGCCGCGCCCAGCGCCGTCAGCCGACGCCGTCTTCCACGCGCTCGGCCGATCGGCCTCAGTCCCGGTCCGCCGGCATCGGCCGCGGCGCGGCGCCGAACACCGCGCCGCCGGCCGGTGCCGGCTCCGCCGCGCGCCGCCGGTCCCGCACCAGGTAGCTGTACAGCACCGGCACGACGACCAGCGTCAGCAGCGTCGACGTGATCACGCCGCCGATGATCGCGCGGCCCATCGGCGCCTGGATCTCGCCGCCGTCGTTCAAGGCCAGCGCCAGCGGCAGCATGCCGAAGACCATCGCCGCGGTCGTCATCACGATCGGCCGCATCCGCGTCAGCCCCGCCTGCAGCAGCGCGTCGGGCACGCTCGCGCCGCCGCGGCGCGCCTGGTTCGCGAAGTCGACGAGCAGGATCGCGTTCTTCGTCACCAGCCCCATCAGCATCACCAGCCCGATCATCGAGAACAGGTTCAGCGTGCTGCCCCACAGCAGCAGCGCGAGCATCACGCCGATCAGCGCCAGCGGCAGGCTGGCCATGATCGCCACCGGCTGCACGAAGCTGCCGAACTGGCTCGCGAGCACGATGTAGATGAAGATCACCGCCAGCGCCATCGCGCCGAGCATCGCCCGGAAGGCCTCGGCCTGCTCCTGGGTCTGGCCGCCGACGTCGAAGCGGTAGCCGGGCGGCAGCGCGAAGGTCTCGGTCAGCTTCTTCACCTCCTCGCCGACCTCGCCCGCCGGGCGGCCGTCGACGCCGGCGAAGATCGCCTCGCGGCGCTGCAGGTCCTGGCGCCGGATCACCTCCGGGTTCGTCACCGCCTCGATCGTCGCCACCGCGGCGAGCGGGATCGGCGTGCCGTCCTTCGCGAAGGCCACCGGCAGGTCGCGCATCTGCTCGACGCGCTCGCGCTGCGCCTGGGGCAGGCGCAGCAGCACCTCGACCTGCTCGCCGTCGGGGGTGGTCCACCAGGTGGCGACCTCGCCGCTGACGTACGCGCGCAGGCTCGACGCGAGCTGCGGCGCGGTCAGGCCCAGCTCGCGCACCGCGTCGTCCTTCAGCCGCACCGCGAACGCCGGCAGCCCGGGCTTGGCCGACAGCTCGACGTCGGCGATGCCGCGGATCTGCCGCACCCGGGCCGCGAAGTCGGCCGCCACCCGCGCCAGCCCCTCGGCGTCGTTGCCGAGGATCGCGACGTAGATCGGCCGGTTGAAGCCCACCGAAACGTCGATGCCCGGGATCGGCGCGATCGCCTGGCGGATCGCCTCCTCGACCTGCTTCTGCGTGCGCCGGCGCTCGCCGCGCGGCACCAGCGTCAGGTTCAGCGTCGCCTGGTTGCGGCCCTGCGACAGGCCTTCGCCGTCGCCGCCGACGCTGGTCGAGATCGTCTGCACCTCCGGGAAGCCGCGCACCACCGCCTCGACCTGGCGCACCTTCGCGTCGCCGCGCTCCAGGCTCGAGCCCACCGGCAGCCGGATCGACAGCTGGGTGAAGCCCTGGTCCGTCTCGGGGATGAACTCGCTGCCGACCAGCGGCGCCAGGCCCAGCGCGGCGGCAAAACTCGCGACACCCACCGCGAGCACAAGGCCGCGCGGCGTCAGCGTCGCGCGCCGCCAGCGCCGCGGCTGTGAACGGTCGCGCCGCTGCCGCGCATCGAAGGGCCGGCCGTAGGCCGGCAGCGGCAGCGGGTAGCGCCGCGGCGAGAAGGCCCAGCGGATCAGCCGTTCGTAGACCCGGTGCAGCAGGTCCATGAAGCGGTCGGCGCCGCGCATCGCCGCACCGAGCAGCGGCGCGGCGCGCAGCCGCGCCGACGGCGGATCCTTCCACACCGCCGACAGCATCGGGTCGAGCGTGAAGCTGACGAACAGGCTCACCAGCACCGCGACCACGACCGTGATGCCGAACGGATAGAAGAACTTGCCGACGATGCCGCCCATGAAGGCCACCGGCACGAACACCGCGCACAGCGCGAAGGTGGTGGCCATCACCGCCAGGCCGATCTCGTCGGTGCCTTCGCGCGCGGCGCGGTGGTGGTCCTTGCCCATGGCGACGTGGCGCACGATGTTCTCGCGCACGACGATCGCGTCGTCGATCAGCAGGCCGATGCACAGGCTCAGCGCCATCATCGTCATGAAGTTCAGCGTGAAGCCGAAGGCGTAGACCGCGATGAAGCTCGAGATCACCGCGATCGGCAGCGTCAGCGCGGTGATCACCGTGCTGCGCCACGAGTGCAGGAACAGGAAGACGATCGCCACCGTCAGCAGCGCGCCCTCGATCAGCGTGCGCTGCAGCCCGGCGAGCGAGTCGCGGACGAAGTCGCTCGCGGCGAAGACCAGCCGCAGCTCCATGCCCGGCGGCAGCGCCTTGCGCATCTCGTCCATCGCCGCCTTCACCGCCTCGCCGGTGGCGACGATGTTCGCGTCCTGCTGCTTGAAGACCTGGAAGCTGACCGCGGTCTGGCCGTTGATGCGCGCGATCGAGTCCGGCTCGCGTTCGCGCTCGACCAGCGTGCCGAGATCGGACAGCTTCAGCGCCAGCGGCCCGCGCCAGGCCACGACCCGGTCGGCGAACTGCTTCGGGTCGCGCACGCGGCCCTCGACGCGCAGGATCGCGTCCTGGGTCGGGTTGCTCAGCAGGCCCACCGGCTGGTCGGCGTTGCCGGCGGCGAGCGCGGCCGCGATCTCGGCCGGCGTCACCGCGTAGGCGCGCAGCCGCACCGGGTCGAGGTCGATGCGCAGCTCGCGCCGGGCGAGCCCGGCGATCGCGACCGTGGCCACGCCCTCCACCCGCTGCAGCCGCCGGGCCA
>JAFLDG010000331.1 GCA_017302495.1 Burkholderiales bacterium | reverse complement strand
CCGCCGCGCTGCCGGCCCGGCCCGCCGGCAGCGGCGGCGGCGTGGTCGTCGAGCCCTACCTGTGTGTGGGCTGCGGTGCCTGCAGCACGGTGTGCCCGACCGGCGCGATGAGCTTCGCGCACCCCGGCGCGAAGGACCAGGGCACGCGGCTGCGCACGATGCTCGGCGCGTACGCACGCGCGGGCGGCCGGGACGCGGCGCTGCTGGTGCACAGCGAGGGCGCCGGCGCGCGGCTGGTCGAGGACCTCGGCCGCGCCGCCCGCACCGACCGGGCCGTGCACGGCGTGCCCGCGCGCGTGCTGCCGCTGCCGGTGTGGCACACCGCCAGCGTCGGCCTGGACCTGTGGCTGGCCGCGATCGCGTACGGCGCGAGCCAGGTGTGGGTGCTGCTCACCGCCGAAGAGGCGCCGGAGTACCGGCAGGCGCTGGCCGAGCAGATGGCGGTGGCGCAGGCTCTGCTCGGCGGGCTCGGCTTCGGCGGCACGCACTTCGCGCTGATCGACGCGCGCGACGCGCGCGACCTCGCCGCGCTCGATGTCGCGCTGCGGGCGCCGCCGGCGCAGGGCGTGCGCACCGCCGCCGGCTTTGCCGTGCAGGCGGCGAAGCGCGACACGCTGGAGCTGGCGCTCGCCCATCTGGTCGCGCAGGCGCCGCAGGCCGCGGACGAGATCGCGCTGCCGGCGGCCGGTGCGCCCTTCGGCAGCCTGCGCGTCGATACCGCCAGGTGCACGCTGTGCCTGAGCTGCGTCGGCGCCTGCCCGGCTGCGGCGCTCGCCGACAACCCCGACAAGCCGCAGCTGCGCTTCATCGAGAAGAACTGCGTGCAGTGCGGCCTGTGCGAGCGCACCTGCCCGGAGCAGGCGATCACGCTGCAGCCGCGGCTGTGGCTGGCCGACGGCGGCCGCGCCCGCCAGGCCGCACGCGTGCTGGCCGAGACCGAGCCCTTCCAGTGCATCCGCTGCGGCAAGCCCTTCGGCACGCTGCAGGCGATCGAGGCGATGATCGGCAAGCTGGGTGCGCACCCGGCGTTCCAGGGCCGGGCCGCGGATCGGCTGAGAATGTGCGGCGACTGCCGCGTGATCGACATCCACACCCAGGCCGGCGAAGTGCGCATCACCGACCTCTGACCCCTCCGCCCGCCAGGACCCCGCATGCCCGCCCCGCCGACCCCCGACGCGATCGACCTCGCGCCGCCCCAGGACACCGAGGAGACCGCGCGCGCCGAGCTGTACGGCCTGCTGGCCCGGCTGTGGCTGGCGCCGCCGGACGACGCGCTGCTGGCGCAGTTCCGCGTCGCCGTCACCGAAGCGCCGGAGCCGGGCGGCCACCTCGAGCGGCCGTGGCACGACCTGGTCGCGGCGATGCGCGGCAGCACGGCCGCCGCGGCCCGGGACGAGTTCGGCGCGCTCTTCGAGGGCGTCGGCAAGCCGGAGGTGTTCGTCTACGGCTCGTACTACCTCAGCGGGGCCTTGAACGACCGGCCGCTGGCGCAGTTGCGCAGCGACCTCGCCGCGCTCGGCCTCGGCCGCGACGAGGCGCGCATGGAGACCGAAGACCACGTGGCCTACGTCTTCGAGGTCATGCGCTACCTGATCGCCGGCGAGGATGCCGGCACCTGCAACCTCGAACAGCAGCGCCGCTTCTTCCGCGCCCACTTGCAGCCCTGGGTCGAACGCCTGTGCGACGCCGTCCAGGCCCACCCCGGCGCGCGGCTGTGGGGCGCGGTGGCCGGCTTCACGCGTGCCTTCGTCGAAGTCGAGACGCAGGGCTTCGACCTGCTGGAGGCCTGACGCGTGGCCCCGCTCCCGCCGATCCCGCCCGCCGACATCACCGGCCTGGTGCTGGCCGGCGGCCGCGCCACCCGCATGGGCGGCGTCGACAAGGGCCTGCAGAACCACCTCGGCCTGCCGCTGGCGCTGCACGCGGTGCTGCGGCTGCAGCCGCAGGTCGGCAGCGTGATGGTCAACGCCAACCGCAACCTTGCCGCCTACGAGGCGATGGGCGTGCCGGTGTGGCCCGACGCGCTGCCCGACTACCCCGGCCCGCTGGCCGGCATGCTCGCCGGGCTGGAGCAGTGCCAGACGCCCTGGCTGCTGACCGTGCCCTGCGACACGCCCGGCTTCCCGGACGACCTGGCGGCGCGGCTGGGCCGCGCCGCCGCCGCGGAGGATGCCGAGATCGCGATGGCGGCGACGCGCGAGAACGGGGTGCTGCGCACGCAGCCGGTGTTCTGCCTGCTGCGGGCGATGCTGATGGAAGACCTGGCGGCGTGGCTCCAGGCCGGCGAGCGCAAGATCGACCGCTGGACCGCGCGCCACCGTTGCGCGATCGTCGAGTTCGACGACGCGCGCTGCTTCTTCAACGCCAACACACCCGACGAGCTGCAGCAGCTGCAGCGGCGTCCGCGCCCGCCGGGCTGAAGATGCGGCGCCGGGCCGGCCCCGGCCAGCGCCGGACAGCCCGGCGGCGGGTCGTGCGCCGCCGAAGCGGCCCCGGCCGTCAGCCGCTTCAGCGAAGCCCGAGCGAAGCGCGGCGCAGGGCCATCGCCATCGACTCGCCGACGCCGGCACCGAAGCGCCGCGCCAGCCGTTCGGCCAGGTTCTCGCGCGGCGTGTAGTCGATGATCTCCGGCGCCTTGACCACCTCGCGCGCGACGTAGTCGAGGTTGCCGATCCGGTCGGCCAGGCCTGACTTGACCGCCTCCTCGCCGTTCCAGAACAGGCCGGAGAAGGTCTCCCGGGATTCCTTCAGGCGATCGCCGCGGCCCTCGCGCACGACCGCGATGAACTGCCGGTGCACCTGGTCGATGATCACCTTGGCATAGGCCTTCTGCCGCTCGTCCTGCGGCGAGAACGGGTCGAGCATGCCCTTGTTCTCACCGGCGGTGAGCAGGCGGCGCTCGATGCCGAGCTTGTCCATCAGGCCGACGAAGCCGAAGCCGTCCATCAGCACGCCGATCGAGCCGACCAGGCTCGCCTTGTCGACGTAGATGTCGTCGGCCGCGACCGCGACGTAGTACGCGCCCGACGCGCAGACCTCCTCCACCACCGCGTACACCTTCTTCCGGTGCAGCGCCTTCAGCCGGCGCACCTCGTCGTAGATGATGCCGGCCTGCACCGGGCTGCCGCCCGGCGAGTTGATGCGCATCACCACCGCCTGCGCGGATGCGTCCTCGAACGCGCTGGTCAGCGCCGATACGAGGGTGTCGGCGCTGGCTTCGCTGTCCGCCGCGATCTCGCCACGGATCTCGACCAGCGCGGTGTGCGGCCCGGACGGCGCGGCCGCATGCATGCGCTGCGCGAGCAGCGCCCAGGCCACGGCCAGCGCCAGGCCGAGCCAGGCCAGGCGGAAGAACAGGCGCCAGCGGCGCCGGCTGCGGTGCTCGCGCAGCAACTCGGCCGCGACGCGCTCGACGGTCTGCTCGAGCCGGGCCAGGCGCCCGCCGCCGGCGGCCGCCTCGGCGGCGGCCGGCGGGGGCGGCACGGCGGTGCCGGGCGCGGCCGGGATCGGCGCGCCGCTGGGATCGTCGGTGGTCATGCGGGGCTCCCTGGGCCCGGATCGGCGGAGGGCGCCGGGCGGGTGTCCGCGGAAGGATACCAATACACCCGGCCGCCGGCCTCGCGCACCGTGATCGCGGTCAGCCGGCCGCGGCCGCAGGGCCCGGCGCGGCAGCGGCCGTCGCCGGGCTCGTACAGCGCGCCGTGGGTCGCGCAGACGATGTAGCGGCGCTCGCGGTCGAGGAACTCGCCCGGCACCCAGTCCAGCTCCGACGGCACGTGCGCACAGCGGTTCACGTAGGCCACCACCGCGCCGTCGAAGCGCAGCGCGAAGCCGCGCACCGGCTCGCCGCGCCAGAGCAGATCGAAGACCCGTGCCGGGCCGCGCTCGGCCAGCTCGGCCGAGGCACACAACGGCACCGCGCCGTCGCCCTCAACCATGGTCGAGCAGCCAGTCGTGCAGCGCACGCGTGGAGTGCGCGACGAACAGCGGCGCATGCGCCGCGAAGTCCTCGTGCGGATGCGCGCCGAAGCCGACCGCCACCGCGGCCACGCCGGCATTGGCCGCGAGCTGCAGGTCGTGGGTGGTGTCGCCGACCATCAGCGTGCGCTCGCGCGCGACGCCGAACTCGTGCATCAGCTCCTGCAGCATCAGCGGGTTCGGCTTCGGCGCGGTCTCGTCCGCGGTGCGCGTGGCGTCGAACATCTCCTGCATGCCGGCGCTGCTCAGCGCCGCGTTCAGGCCCGGCCGGGTCTTGCCGGTGGCCACCGCGAGCCAGTGCTGGCGCGCGCGCAGCGCGTCGAGCATCGCGCGCGTGCCGTCGAACAGCACGACCTCGTGCTGACGCGCCGTGTAGTGGTGGCGATAGCGCAGGCCGAGTTCCGGGTAGCGCACCAGCGGCAGGTCCGGCACCGCGTGGCGCAGCGCGTCCATCAGGCCGAGCCCGATCACGTAGGCCGCGCGGGTCTCGTCCGGCACCGGCGCGCCGATGTCGCGGCAGGCCTGCTGGATGCACTGCACGATCAGGCCGGTCGAGTCGAACAGCGTGCCGTCCCAGTCGAAGACGATCAGGTCGAAGCGGCGGGCTCTCATCGTCGCAGAGTGTGGCCCAAATCCGCCGCCGGCCGGCCGGCGGCGCGCCGAGCGCGGCTCAGGCCGGCGCGGC
>JAFLDG010000330.1 GCA_017302495.1 Burkholderiales bacterium | reverse complement strand
GCCGCACCGACTGGCGCGGGCTCGCGCACGACGTGCTGTTCGGCAAGAGCGTGCTGCTGCTCGCCGGCGGCCTGGCGATCGGCGCGGCCGCCGGCGAGGCGGGCACGGCGCCGATCCACGCCGTCTTCGTCGACCCGTTCAAGGGCGTGCTTGCGCTGTTCCTGCTCGAGCTGGGGCTGGTCGCCGGCGGCCAGCTCGGCGGGCTGCGGCGCTTCGGCGCGGCGGCGGTGGCGGTGGGCGTGGCCGCGCCGCCGCTGCTGGCGCTCGCCGGCGCCGGGGTCGGCGTCGCGCTCGGCTTGTCGACCGGCGGCATCGCGCTGCTCGCGACGCTGGCGGCGAGCGCGAGCTACATCGCCGCCCCGACCGCGATGCGCATCGCTGTGCCGCAGGCGAACGCGGCGCTGTCGATCACGATCGCGCTCGGCATCACCTTCCCGTTCAACCTCGTCGTCGGCATCCCGCTGTACATCCGCCTCGCGCAGGAGCTGTCGCCATGATCGCCAAGCACCCGAAGAAGCTGCTCGTCTTGATCGCCGAGGCGGCGATCGAACAGGCGCTGCTGCAGCTCGCGCTGCAGCACGGCGCCCACGGCTACACCGTCGGCGACGTGCGCGGCGCCGGTGCGGCCGGCCGGCGCGACGGGGCATGGGAGGCGGACCGCACGGTCGAGATCAAGATCGTCTGCGACGCCGAGGTGGCCGACGCGATCGCCGAAGCGGCGCTCGCGCGCTTCGGCCAGGATTACGGCCTGACGATGTACTTCGGCGACGTGCAGGTGCTGCGGCCGCAGAAGTACTGACGGGGCGGCAGGCCGAGCCGCGCCGGCGCCGACCGCGGTGCCCGGCCCATGGGTGACGGGGCTGCGCGCGCGGGCTCCGGTCTTGCAACCGGCGCCACGGTTCGCAAAAGCCGCAGCGCCGCTGCGCCCGCACCTGCTGGAAGGCATGCGGCCGCGCCCGCAGATTCCTGCCATCGTCGTCAACGGAGTCCGACATGCTCTCGACCTCCTTGCTGCATCTGCTGCGCCGCCTGTTCCGCCGCTTCGGCCGCCGCGCCGACCCCGCGCCGCTCCTGCTGCCGCCGCCGTCGGCGCTGCGCCCGGTACCGGTCCCGGTTCGACACGAGCCGCCGACGCGACCCCGTTCGAGTTCGCACTGAACCGTTGGAGATCGAGACCATGAGGATCGTCCTGTGGAGCCTGTTCGTCGTCGTCGCGCTGACCTGGACCGGCGGCGCCGCGCTGCTGGCGCAGGCCGTGCAATGGTCGGCGCAGGGCATCGCCGCCGGCACGGGGGCTTCGCTGCCGGCGCTCGATGCCGCGTCGGCGTTGCCGGCGTGGCTGGCGGCCTGGATCGATCCGGCAGCGTGGCAGGCTGCCCTCACCACGCTCGCGCAGGCGTGGGCGGCGCTGTCGGGCTGGCTGCCGGCGCTGTCGGCGGCGGTGGGCTGGCTCGAGCCGGCGATCTGGATCGTCTGGGGCCTCGGTCTGGCCGCGCTGCTGGTGCTGACCGGCCTGGCGACCTGGCTGATCGGCCGCCTGACGCGTCCACTGTCCGACGCGCCGGCCTGAACCGCCGGGCCTTCACCCGGCAGCGGCGGCCTGCAGCACCCGGCGCACCAGCGGGTGGTGCAGGCCGCGCCGCGAGCGGATCGCATGGATCTCCTCGCGCACCTCGTCGCAGCGGCCGAGCAGGCGCAGGCCGCGCAGCAGCGGCAGGTCCTGCGCGCCGCGGCGGCCGATCGGGAACACGCCCATGCCCTTGGCGCCGAAGACGGCCATCAGCGCGCTGTCCTCGAACTCGCCGACGATCCTCGGGCGCACGCCGATCTGCTCGAACCAGTGGTCGAGGGTCGCGCGCAGCGCCGAGTGCCCGGTCGGCAGCAGCAGCGGCAGATCGGCCAGGCAGGCCGGAAAGTGCCGGCTCTCGCTGCGGCCCACCAGTGCGGCCGGGCCGTACCAGTCGACCGGCGACGACAGCAGGCGCTCGCTCGCCAGCCGCAGGTTCGGGTTCGGCGGCGCCGGCCGGCCGGCGAGCACGAGGTCGAGCTGGTGCAGCGCCAGCTCGCCCTGCAGCTGCTCGAATTCGCCTTCGTGGCACAGCAGGTGCAGGTTCGGGGTCTGCAGCGCCGGGCCGAGCAGCGAATGCGCGGCGAGCTTCGAGATGCCGTCGACCAGGCCGACCGCCAGCCGCGCCGCCGGGCTCGCGGCCGCGTCGCGCACCTCGGCCGGCAGCGCCTGGCCGATGCGGAAGATCTCCTCGGCGCGGGCGAAGGCCGCCGCGCCCGCCTCGGTCAGCGCCAGGCCGCGGCCCTGCGGCTTGAGCAGCTGGTGGCCGAGCGCCTTCTCCAGTTCGCGGACCTGGGCGCTGATGGTCTGCACGGCCATGTCCAGCCGCTCGGCGGCCCGGGCGAAGCCGCCTTCCTTGGCGACCACCCAGAAGTAGTGCAGGTGGCGGTAGTTGAGCGTCGTCATCGGCGGCGGCAGCCCTGGGTTGCTTCGGAGTTTCCGAACCGGGCGTCACTTTAGCGCTGCTTTTCCGGTTCGGCCGGCGGCCCGATCATGCCCGCTTTCCGCCCGACCATTCCGACACCTTCATGGACCTGTTGTCATCCCCGTGGCTCGGCATGCCGATCTGGATCTGGCTCGCCTTCGTCGCCGTCGTGCTGGCGGTGCTCGCCTTCGACCTGGGCGTGATGCACCGCGACGCGCACGAGATCGGCGTGCGCGAGAGCCTGAACATGTCGGCGCTGTACATCGGCCTGGGCCTGGCCTGGGCCGCGGTCGTCTACTGGATCTACCTGACGCACGCGGGCACGCACGCGATCGACCCGCAGATCGCCGCCGCCGCGACCCCGGACGAACGCGCCTGGACCGCGGTGCAGCTCTACGTCACCGGCTACCTGGTCGAGAAGACGCTGGCGCTGGACAACGTGTTCGTCATCTCGCTGATCTTCGGCTACTTCGCGGTGCCGCGCGCCTACCAGCACCGCGTGCTGTTCTGGGGCATCCTCGGCGTGCTCGTGCTGCGCGCGATGATGATCGGCCTGGGCGCCGCGCTGGTGATGGAGTTCGCCTGGGTGATGTACGTCTTCGCGGCGATCCTGATCGCCACCGGCATCAAGATGATCGTGATGATGGACGCCCAGCCCGACATCTCGGCCAACCCGGTGCTGAAGTTCCTGCGCCGGCAGCTGCGCGTGACCGAGACGCTGCACGGCCAGCGCTTCCTGGTGCGCCGGCCGGACCCGGCCACCGGCAAGGCGGTGTGGTGGGTGACGCCGCTGTTCCTGTGCCTGGTGCTGGTCGAGATCGCCGACCTGGTGTTCGCGATCGACTCGGTGCCGGCGATCTTCGCGATCACGCCCGACGCGTTCATCGTCTATACGAGCAACATCTTCGCGATCCTCGGCCTGCGCGCGCTGTACTTCGCGCTCGCCGCCGTGGTGCACCGCTTCCACTACCTGAAGTTCGCGCTCGCGCTGGTGCTGGTGTTCATCGGCGCGAAGATCTTCCTCGGCGACTGGCTGTTCGACGGCAAGGTGCCGGCGATGCTGAGCCTGGCGGTGACCGCGGCGCTGCTCGCCGGCGGCATCCTGTTCTCGCTGTGGAAGACGCGCGGCGCGAAGGCGCGGCTCGAGGGCCGCGCCGCGTGACGGCGCCGCCCCCGGCGGCTGCGCCGCCGCGTCAGGCCGCCTGGATCAGCCGGTTGATCTGCGCCGGCGTCGGCGCCGGCCAGCCGGCTTCCTTGGCGACGCGCAGGATCGCCGCGTTGGTGTCGAAGTAGACCTGCCAGTAGTGGTCGGTGTGGCAGTACGGCCGCACCGCGATCACCGGGCCGACGAGGTTGATGTCGAGCACGCTGACCTCCGGCGCCGGGGTCTGCACCACGTTCGGGATCGCCGCCACCGCGGCGGTGAAGCGCGCGATCGCGTCGGCGGTGTCGACGCCGCCGGCCAGCTGCGCGGTGCGCTCGACGCGGCGCGACGGATTCGCCGAGAAGTTCTGGATGTTGTCGGCGAAGATCTTGCCGTTGCCGATCAGCGTGACGACGTTGTCCGGCGTGACGATCGTCGTCGCGAACAGGCCCAGCTCCTTGACCGTGCCGACCATGCCGCCGGCGCTGATGAAGTCGCCGACCTTGAACGGCCGCAGCACCAGCATGAAGGCGCCGGCGGCGAAGTTGCCGAGCATGCCGCTCCAGGCGGCGCCGATCGCGACGCCGGCGCCGGCCAGCAGCGCCGCGAACGAGGTGGTCTGGATGCCGAAGTAGCCGAGGATGCCGAGGACCAGCGCGATGTTCAGCATCACCGCGACGATCGACCCGAGGTACTTGGTCAGCGTCGGGTCGACGTGGTTGCGGCTCATCGCCGCCTGCATCACGCCCACCACGCGGCCGATCAGCCAGCGGCCGATGATCCAGAACGCGATCGCGGCCAGGATCTTGATCGCCAGATCGGTGACCGTGGTGTTGAGGAAGTTCTGGATGCTCTGCATGTCCATGGGATGGGGTCCTCCTGGTTCTTCGGCGTGGATGCGCCGCTTCGGCATCGGCCGGCGGCGCAGGGCGCGGCATTATCGTTGCGCCGCGCCGGGCCTTCCGCTTGTCCGGCGGCCCGGCCGCGGCACTTCGGCGAGGGTCCGGGCAGCCCGGTCGCGGCCGGGTGCGGCGGCTCGGGCGATGGGGCCTTGCCGCTTT
>JAFLDG010000033.1 GCA_017302495.1 Burkholderiales bacterium | reverse complement strand
GGGGCAACGCCTGACGCCGCAGGCCCTCGGCCTGGCGGCGAGCGTCGGCACCGCCTTCGTGCCGGTGGTGCACCGGCCGCGGGTGGCGCTGTTCTCCACCGGCGACGAGCTGGTGATGCCGGGCGAGCCGCTCCCGCCCGGGGCGATCTACAACTCGAACCGTTTCACGCTGCGCGCGCTGCTGCAGGCGGCCGGCTGCGAGGTCGAGGACCTCGGCATCGTGCCCGACCGCCTCGACGCGACGCGCGGCGCGCTGCGGCGCGCCGCCGAACGCAGCGACCTGATCCTGAGTTCGGGCGGGGTCTCGGTCGGCGAGGAGGATCACCTGAAACCGGCGGTACGCGCCGAAGGCCACCTGGACCTGTGGCAGATCGCGATCAAGCCGGGCAAGCCGCTGGCTTTCGGCAGCGTGGGGCCGGCGCTGTTCATCGGGCTGCCCGGCAACCCGGTGTCGAGCTTCGTCACCTTCGTGCTCGCGGTGCGGCCGGTTCTCGCGGCGCTGCAGGGGTCAGAGCCCGCACTGCCGGCCGCGCTGCCGATGCGCGCCGCCTTCGACTGGCCGAAGCCCGACCGGCGGCGCGAGTTCCTGCGCGTGCGCCACGACGGGCAGGGCGGGCTCGAGGCCTTCCCCAACCAGAGCAGCGGCGTGCTCACGTCCACGGTCTGGGCCGACGGCCTGGTGGACAA
The DNA here is from genome assembly GCA_017302495.1 of Burkholderiales bacterium. GTDB lineage: Bacteria > Pseudomonadota > Gammaproteobacteria > Burkholderiales > Burkholderiaceae_C > Rubrivivax. The sequence continues at coordinate 18,144 of JAFLDG010000033.1, read as the reverse complement.
CCCGCCGGGGCAGGTCATCCGCCGCGGCGATACGGTACGCTACCTGCCGCTGTCCGAACTGGTCGGTCGATGAAGGTCCAGGTGCGCTACTTCGCCTCGCTGCGCGAGGCGCTCGGCCCGGCCGAGACCGTCGACGTCGCGCCCGGCACGTCGATCGCGGGCTTGCGCGAACGGTTGCGCGCGCAGAGCGACGGCCACGCCGCGGCGCTGGCTCCGGGCCGGGCGGTGCGCTGCGCGCTGAACCAGCGCCTGACAGGCGACGACGCGCTGCTCGGCGACGGCGCCGAGGTTGCGTTCTTCCCGCCGGTGACCGGGGGCTGACGATGGCCGAGCGGGTCAGCATCCGGCACGAGGACTTCGACCTCGCGGCCGAGGTTGCCGCGCTGCGCGCCGGCGACGGCGGCGTCGGCGCGGTCGCGGCCTTCGTCGGCACCGTGCGCGACGCGAGCGACGGCCGCGCGATCACGCGCATGGAACTGGAACACTACCCCGGCATGACCGAAGCCGCGATCGAGACGATGATCGACGCGGCGATGCAGCGCTTCGACATCCGCGCGGCGCGCGTCGTGCACCGCATCGGCGTGCTCGAGGCGCGCGCGCAGATCGTGCTGGTCGCGGTCACGTCGGCGCACCGCGGCCAGGCCTTCCAGGCCTGCGAGTTCCTGATGGACTACCTGAAGACGCAGGCGCCGTTCTGGAAGAAGGAGACCGGCCCCGACGGCGCGCGCTGGGTCGATGCGCGGGTCGCCGACGACGAGGCCCTGGCGCGCTGGGGCCTGGCCTCGGCCAACGCCGCGTGAACGCCGCAGACCTGCCGCCGGTCGCGCCGCATGCGCTGCGCACCGCGCTCGGCCGCTTCGCGACCGGCGTGACGATCGTCAGCTGCCGGGCCGCCGACGGCGCTTGCGTCGGGCTGACGGCCAATTCCTTCAACGCGTTGTCGCTCGAGCCGCCGCTGGTGCTGTGGTCGCTGCGCCGCTCGAGCCCGAACCTCGCCGCCTTCCGCGCGGCGCCGGCCTTCGCGGTGAACGTGCTCGCCGAGAGCCAGGTCGAGCTGTCGCGCCGCTTCGCCTCGCCGGTGGCCGACAAGTTCGCCGAGGGCGCCTGGGCCGCGGGCTTGTCCGGGGCGCCGCTGCTGGCGGGCTGCGCCGCGGTCTTCGAATGCGAGCGCGTGTCGGATCAGGAGGCCGGCGACCACGTGCTCTTCATCGGTCGCGTGCTCGGCGTGGCGGAGTCGCCGGTGGCGCCGCTGGTCTTCCAGGCCGGCCACTACCGGCTGCTCGGCGACATCCTGTAGAGCGCCGCCGGCGCACGGAGGCCCCCGATGGCGAATCCGACCCCGACCCACGAGCCTGCCGCCCGCTACGTGCCGCTGCACATCGCCGGCGATGCCGCCACCCTCGAACCGCAGGCGCGCGAGCTGGTGGCGCTGGCGGCACAATTGGGCAGCAGCCGCTTCGCCGGGCGCGCGGCGCGGCACGACCGCGAAGCCAGCTTCCCCGTCGAGAACTTCGCCGACCTGCGCGCGGCCGGCCTGCTGGCGCTGTGCGTGCCGCGCGCGTACGGCGGGCTCGGCGCCGGCTTCGCGACCTACGCGCTGGTCACCGCCGAGCTCGGCCGGCACTGCGGCTCGACCGCGCTGTCGTTCAACATGCATGCCGCCGCCTGCCTCTGGATGGGCGAGGTCGCCGACCGGCTCGACATGAGCGCCGACCAGCGCCGCGACCACGAGGCGCACCGCGCCTGGCACTTCGAGCGCATCGTGCGCGACGGCGCGTTGTTCTCGCAGCCCTTCTCCGAAGGCGGCGCGGCCGCGGCCGGGCGTGCGCCGTGGGCGACGCGGGCGCGCGAGGTCGACGGCGGCTACCGCGTCAGCGGACGCAAGATCTTCGCGTCGCTCGCCGGTGCGGCCGACTTCTACGGCGTGCTGTGCACGCTCGACCGGCCGGGCGCATCGCTCGCCGATGCGCTGTACCTGGCCGTGCCGGCCGCCGCGGCGGGTGTGCAGGTGGTCGGCGACTGGGACCCGCTGGGCATGCGCGCCACCTCCAGCCGCACGCTGCTGCTCGACGAGGTGTTCGTGCCGGACCGCGCCCGGCTGCTGCCGGAAGGGCTGTACCACCAGGCGACGCAGCGCTTCCCGCACATGTTCACCACGCTCGCGCCGACCTACCTCGGCATCGCGCAGGCGGCCTACGACTTCACCGTGCAATACCTGCGCGCCGAGCTGCCGGGCATGGGCCCGGTCAAGCGGCGCATGTACCCGACCAAGCAGGCCGCGGTGGCGGAGATGCGGATCCGGCTCGAGCAGACGCGGGCGCTGTTCCTGCAGACCCTGCGCGAGGCGCGGGTAGACCCGGACGACGACGCGCGCCAGCGGCTCTACGCCGCGCACTACACGGTGATGGAGAACGCGAACACGATCGGCGCGCTCGCGCTGCGCACCTGCGGCGGCCAGGCGATGCTGAAGTCCCTGCCGCTGGAGCGGCTGTACCGTGACGCGCGCTGCGGCTCGCTGATGCTGCCGCTGACGGCCGAACTCTGCCTCGACCGCCTGGGCCACGAGTGCCTCTACGCCCGGGCCGAGGGCGACGAGAGCATCGAGTAGCGGCGCGCGCTTCGTTCCTTTGGGGGGTGGCGGAATTCCCCTCCGCGGCTACGATCGTCCGCCTCGTCATCCCGAAACAGGAGCAACCCCATGCCTGCATCCCTTGCCAGCGCCGGCCGTGTGGCACCGGTGGTCCTGCAGGTGTCCTTTGCCGTTGCGGCAGCGGGCCTGGCCGGCACCGGCATCGCGCAGGAGGCCGGTGGCGGCACCAAGAGCGCCGTCACCGGCGCCGCGGGCGGTGCCAGCGCCGAAGGCGCGAGCAGCGCGCTCGAGCGCTGCCCCGAGGCGCTGGGCACGATCGGCGTGGTCGAGGACCAGAACGCCGGGTGGTACCGCACGCTGCAGAGCTACAAGCTCGGCTCGACCGTGCCGGTGCTGCGGCTGATGATCCAGCAGTCGAACTGCTTCGTCGTCGTCGAACGCGGGGCGGCGATGCAGAACATGCAGATGGAGCGCCAGCTGCAGCGCTCCGGCGAGATGCGGGAGGGCAGCAACATGGGGCCGGGGCAGATGGTCGCCGCCGACTACACGATGAACCCGAGCATCCAGTTCAGCCAGAACACCGGCGGCATCGGCGGTGCGCTCGGCGGCCTGAGCCGCAGCCTCGGCGCGCTCGGCGCCCTCGCCGGCGGCATCAAGACCAACGAGGCGCAGACCACGCTGATCATGATCGACAACCGCTCCGGCGTGCAGCTCGCGGCAGCGGAGGGCACGGCCAAGAACACCGACTTCGCGCTCTTCGGTTCGGCCTACGGCTGGGCCGGTGCCGGCGCCGCCGGCGGCTACAGCAGCACGCCCGAGGGCCGGATCATCATCGCCGCCTTCACCGACAGCTACAACCAGCTGGTGAAGGCGGTGCGCAACTACCGGGCCCAGACCGTCAAGGGCGGCCTCGGCACCGGTGGGGCGCTCGGCGTGCAAGGCGGCTCGACGCCGGCAGCACCCCGGAACTGAAGCCCGGCCAGCGGCCGCGCCGCACGACGCAAGGCCCTGCGGCGCGCGTGCCCACGCCTTGCCGGCGTGCCGGGCCGGCGCAAGAATCGGCGCCCGTTTCCGGATGGGCGGCGGGCGCTGCACGGTCTGTGCGGCGGCCCGTCGGTGCGAGCGACGGAGGGCCTGCGCATGAGAGCGAAGCTGTCCCGGCGCGCGGCGGTCTCGGCGGCCGCCGCGGCGTGCCTGGCCGCGAGCCCGCTGAGGGCGGGCGTTGCGACGGTGCCCGGCGATCCGCTGTTCGACCCGCTGCTCGACCCACGCGCCGCGGCCTGCGCGCCGCCACGCACCGGCTCGATGGTGCCGTTGCGGCTTGCCGCGGCCGCGCCGCAGGCCGTGGCCGAAGGTCGCGCGACGCCGCAGCAAGGCGCCGTGCCGCGCTACGAAGGGCTGGGCACGCTGAGCCTGCGCATCGACACGAGGCACCGCGGCGCGCAGGCCTATTTCGACCAGGGCCTGCGGCTGGCCTTCGGCTTCAACCATGCCGAGGCGGTGCGCGCGTTCCGCGAGGCGCAGCGCCTCGACCCCGGGTGCGCGATGTGCTTCTGGGGTGAAGCGCTGGTGCTGGGCCCGAACATCAACGTGCCGATGCTGCCGCAGGCACAGGCGCCGGCACTGGCCGCGCTCGACCGCGCGGTGGCGCTGAAGGCCGGCGCACGGCCGCGCGACAAGGCGCTGATCGAGGCGCTGCAGCAGCGCTATTCGGCCGATCCGAAGGCCGAGCGCGCGGCGCTCGACGCGGCCTACGCCGACGCGATGGCAGGCGTCGCGAAGCGCTTCGCGGCCGACGACACCGTGCTCGCGCTCGCCGCCGAGGCGATGATGGACACCCAGCCGTGGGATTACTGGGAGCCCGGCGGCGCCGCGCCGAAGGGGCGTGGCGACGAGATCGTGCGCCTGCTCGAGACGGTGCTGAAGCGCAGCCCGTCGCACCCCGGCGCGATCCACCTGTACATCCATGCGGTCGAGGCCTCGGCCGCGCCCGAACGGGCGCTCGCGCCGGCGCGGCGGCTGGCGGCGCTCACCCCCGCGGCCGGACACCTGGTGCACATGCCGTCGCACGTCTACTACCGGCTCGGGATGTACCGCGAGTCGCTGGCCGCCAACGTGCGCGCGGTCCAGGTCGACGAGCGCTACTTCGAGACCTCGGCCTCCGACCCGCTGTACCGCTCGGCCTACTATCCGCACAACATCCACTTCGTCATGGTGTCGGCGCAGTTCGGCGGCGACGGCGCCACCGCGGTCGACGCGGCGGCGAAGCTCGATGCGTCCATACCCGAGCAGGCGGCGCGCGAGTTCGCGGTGCTGCAGCCGATCAAGGCCGCGCCGTACACCACCCTCGCGCTGTTTGCCGCGCCCGACCAGGTGCTGCGGCTGCCGGCGCCGCCGCCGGATCTGGCGCTCGTGCGCGCGCTCTACCACTACGCCCGCGCGCTCGCCCACGCCCGGCTGGACGAGCCGGCGAAGGCGCAGCTCGAGATCGACGCGATCGGTGCGCTCGAACGCGGCACCGACTTCGCGGCCTTCGAGGCCTGGGGGGTTCCGGCGCGCGAGGTGACGCAGATCGCGCGGCTCGTCGCCGTCGCCCGGCTCGCCGACGCGCAGGGCCGGCTCGACGAAGCCGCTGGCGCGTATGCCGACGCGGCGGTGATCGAGGACAAGCTGTCGTACATGGAGCCGCCGTTCTGGTACTACCCGGTGCGCCAGTCGCTCGGTGCGGTCTACCTGCGCCAGGGCAAGCTCGACGCCGCGCGCGCGGTGCTGCGCGAATCGCTCGTCAAGGTGCGCCACAACGGCTGGGCATTGGCGGCGCTGGTCGAGGTCGAGCGCCGCAGCGGCGACAAGCGCGCCGAGGCGGCCGCGCTGCAGGCCTATCGCCGGGCCTGGTTCGGCCCGGCCGACGGGCCGGACCTGGCGCGGCTGTAAGGCGCCAGGCCCGCGCTCTCCGGCTGCGCTGCGGGGCGGGTTGGCCGGCCCCGCGTGCGCGGCTTGCCTGCGGCCGGCGGCCCGGCGTTGCAGGTCGACGGCCACGCCGCACGCGACTCGTCATGGGCCGCGGCATCTGCCCGCTGCGCCGGCCGGTCCTTGAATTCCGGCGGCTGCGCCCAAGATGTCCTTGCAGTCGAAGGAGTCTTTCATGCGTCTGGACAAACTGACCACCGCCTTTCAGCAGGCCCTGGCCGATGCGCAGAGCCTGGCCGTCGCGCGCGACAACCCGTACATCGAGCCCGCACACCTGCTCGCGGCAATGCTGGCGCAACCCGACGGCCCGAAGGCGCTGCTCGACCGCGCCGGCGCGAACACCGCCGCGCTGAAGACGGCGATGGAGACCGCGATCGGCGCGCTGCCGAGCGTGCAGGGCGGCGGGCCGGTCCAGCCCGGGCGCGACCTGGTGCAACTGCTGCAGGCGGCCGACAAGGAAGCGACGAAGCGCGGCGACCAGTTCATCGCCAGCGAGATGTTCCTGCTCGCCGCGGCCGATTCGAAGGGCGATTTCGGCGGCATCGTGCGCGGCCACGGCCTGACGCGCAAGGCGCTCGAAGCCGCGATCGACGCGGTGCGCGGCGGGCAGAAGGTCGACTCGGCCGAAGCCGAAGGCCAGCGCGAGGCGCTGAAGAAGTACACCCTCGACCTGACCGAGCGCGCGCGCCAGGGCAAGCTCGACCCGGTGATCGGCCGCGACGACGAGATCCGGCGCGCGATCCAGGTGCTGCAGCGGCGCACGAAGAACAACCCGGTACTGATCGGCGAGCCCGGCGTCGGCAAGACGGCGATCGTCGAGGGCCTGGCGCAGCGCATCGTCAACGGCGAGGTGCCTGATTCGCTGAAGGACAAGCGCGTGCTGGTGCTGGACATGGCCGGCCTGCTCGCCGGCGCGAAGTACCGCGGCGAGTTCGAGGAGCGGCTGAAGGCGGTGCTGAAGGAAGTGGCGCAGGACGAAGGCCGGATCGTGCTGTTCATCGACGAACTGCACACGATGGTCGGCGCCGGCAAGGCCGAGGGCGCGATCGATGCCGGCAACATGCTGAAACCCGCGCTGGCGCGCGGCGAGTTGCACTGCATCGGCGCGACCACGCTCGACGAGTACCGCAAGTACGTCGAGAAGGACGCCGCGCTCGAGCGCCGCTTCCAGAAGGTGCTGGTCGACGAGCCGAGCGTCGAGGCGACGATCGCGATCCTGCGCGGGCTGCAGGAGAAGTACGAGGTGCACCACGGCGTCGAGATCACCGACCCGGCGATCGTCGCCGCGGCCGAGCTGAGCCACCGCTACATCACCGACCGCTTCCTGCCCGACAAGGCGATCGACCTGATCGACGAGGCCGCGGCCAAGATCAAGATCGAGATCGACTCCAAGCCGGAGGCGATGGACAAGCTCGACCGCCGGTTGATCCAGCTGAAGATCGAGCGCGAGGCGGTGCGCAAGGAGAAGGACGAGGCGTCGAAGAAGCGCATGGGCCTGATCGAGGAGGAGATCGGCAAGCTCGAGCGCGAGTACGCCGACCTGGAAGAGATCTGGAAGGCCGAGAAGGCCACCGCCCAGGGTTCGGCGCAGGTGAAGGAGGAGATCGACCGCATCAGGTTCCAGGTCGAGGAACTGAAGCGCAAGGGCGACTTCAACAAGGTCGCCGAGCTGCAGTACGGCAAGCTGCCGGAACTGGAGAAGAAGCTGCACGCGGCACAGGCCAAGGAGCAGGGCAAGGGCAAGGCCGCGAAGGACGGCAAGGGCGGCCCGCAGCTGCTGCGCACGATGGTCGGCGCCGAGGAGATCGCCGAGGTCGTGTCACGCGCCACCGGCATTCCGGTCGCCAAGCTGATGCAGGGCGAACGCGACAAGCTGCTGCAGATGGAAGCCAAGCTGCACGAGCGCGTCGTCGGCCAGGACGAGGCCATCGTCGCGGTGGCCGACGCGATCCGCCGCAGCCGCGCCGGCCTGAGCGACCCGAACCGGCCGCTGGGCTCGTTCCTCTTCCTCGGCCCGACCGGCGTCGGCAAGACCGAGCTGTGCAAGGCGCTGGCCGGCTTCCTGTTCGACAGCGACGACCACATGGTGCGCATCGACATGAGCGAGTTCATGGAGAAGCACTCGGTGAGCCGGCTGATCGGCGCCCCGCCGGGTTACGTCGGCTACGACGAGGGCGGCTACCTGACCGAGGCGGTGCGGCGCAAGCCCTACAGCGTGCTGCTGCTCGACGAGGTCGAGAAGGCGCACCCGGACGTGTTCAACGTGCTGCTGCAGGTGCTCGACGACGGCCGGCTGACCGACGGCCAGGGGCGTACCGTGGACTTCAAGAACTGCGTCGTCGTGATGACCAGCAACCTCGGCTCGCACATGATCATGCAGATGGCCGGCCAGGACAACGAACTCGTCCGCGAAGCGGTGATGACCGAGGTCAAGCAGCACTTCCGGCCGGAGTTCCTGAACCGGATCGACGAGACGGTGGTGTTCCACGCCCTCGGCCGCGAGCACATCGCGTCGATCGCGAAGATCCAGTTGCGCGCGCTCGAGGCGCGGCTCGAGAAGATGGAGATGCGCCTCGACGTCTCGCCGGCGGCGCTGGACGAGCTGGCCAAGGTCGGCTTCGACCCGGTGTTCGGCGCACGGCCGCTGAAGCGCGCGATCCAGCACCGGATCGAGAACCCGGTGGCGAAGCTGATCCTGCAGGGCCGCTTCGGCCCGAAGGACGTGATCCCGGTGGACGTCGAGAACGGCGAGTTCGCGTTCGGCCGCGTCGTGCACTGAGCGCGCCTGCTTCGCCGGCGGCGGGCGCCGACGGGACCGCCGCCGGGTGAGGCGGACCGGCGGCGCCGCCGGCCGCGGCGGTCACGCGTTCGGCGCCAGCAGGGCTTGGTCGATGCGGTGCAGCTCGGCCCTGACCAGGCCGAGGTTGCCCTGGTTCCGGTCGATCAGCAGGTGCAGCGCAACCTGCGGCCGGCCAGGCATCGGCCGCAGCAGCAGGTAGTGTTCGGCCAGCGTCACCACCGCGTCGGGCGGGGCGGTGCCGAGGCCGAGCGCGTCGGCGCTGTCGCACAGCACCGCGTGCAGCATCGCGCCCTTGGCGGCCAGACGCTCGGCGCTGCGCTGGGCACCGTCGTAGGCCAGCGGCCGCTGCAGCTCGAGGTCGAACACACAGGCCTGCTGCAGCCCCTTGATCGCGGCGCAGCGCTGCACGTACTCGGCCCAGACCGCGCTCTGGTGCGGGCTCTGCGGCTGGGCCGCAGCCGCGGCGCGCGGCACCGGCATCGGCGTCAGCGCGGCCGGCTGGGTCGGCGCGTCGAACGGCGCGACCGGCGCCGGCTCGTGCCGTAGCGGTGTCGCGGCGGGCGTGGGCGCCGCCGCCGGCGCCTCCGGCCGTGGCACTGGCCGGGCCGAGGCAGCGCCGTCGGGCGAGCCGTGGATCCGGTTCCACGCGCCGCTGACGAAGTTCCAGGCGTCCGCCGGCCGCACCACCTGCGGCGTCGTGCTCACGACCACCGGCGTGTTGCCGGTCAGCGCCGCCGCCTGCGCCGGCAGCGACGGCGCGTTGCCCAGCGGAACCAGCAGCAGCTGCCGGTTCGGCCAGGGGCCGGACGTGATCGCCCGGCGCAACGGCTGCAACTGGCTGTCCAGCGCGTGCGCGGGCAGGTCGCCGACGATCATCACGCCGAGCCGGCTGTGTGCGAGCAGCACCTGCGCGAGCTGCTGCCGGGTCTGCATGTCGGCGTCGACCTGGGTCGAGTACACGCGCAGCAGCTTGCCGGCGGCCAGCGGCAACTCGACGAACTCGATCGTCGCCAGCGCGACGCCGTAGCCCTGGCGCCGGATCACCAGCCGCTGCAGCTTGCGCTGCGAAGCCGCGGCGAGCGCGGCGATCAGCCGGGCCGAGACGCCGGTGCCGATGTCGTGGATCGCGATGAAGTCCGGCGTCAGCTGCGCGAACTGCTGCAGCATCGCCTCGGCCGGCTGGCAGACGACGAACAGCTCGAACTGATCGTCGGCCACCCGGCGGCCGATGTCGGTCGGCGCGTTGCCGAGGTAGGCGTCCTTGTCCGCGACGAGTTGCGTCGCCGGCGACAGCAGCTCGGTGCGCGCATAGGCGTCGGCCGGGTCCGGGGTGCCGGTCTTGCGCCGGGCCGCGAGCAGATCGTTCATCGTCGGGTGGCCGCCGTGCCCGGTGGGGCCGTGCGGCTGGGCGTGGATACAACCCAGTTTACGGGGGCGGTAGCTGCGCCGGGTGTGCGATCCGCCACGGGAACCGGGCAACGCCGACGCGGCAATGGGTGCCGCCGGTGCGGATCGAGCCCGGCGCCGCTTCGTGGACAATGGCCTTCGAGAACCCTGCCCGGCCGAGACGATGCCTGCTGCGCCCCCTGGTGACCCGGTCGTGATCGTCGGTGCCGGCCTGGCCGGCCTGTCGGTGGCCTTGCACCTCGCGGCCGAGCGGCCGGTGGTCGTGCTCGCCAAGCGCGGCCTCGACGAGGGCGCCACGAACTGGGCGCAGGGCGGCATCGTCGGCGTGCTCGGCGACGACGACAGCATCGAGTCGCACGTCCACGACACGCAGGAGGCCGGTGCCGGGCTGGTCGACGAGCACACCGCGCGTTTCATCGCCGAGCACAGCGCGCAGGCCGTGCAGTGGCTGGTGCAGCAGGGGGTCCCGTTCTCGGCCGACCCGGCCGGCCCGCTCGGCCTGCACCTGACCCGCGAAGGCGGCCACGCGGTGCGCCGGATCGCGCATGCGGCCGACGCCACCGGCCGCGCGATCCACGAGGCGCTGCTCGCGAAGGCACGTGCCCACCCCAGCATCACGCTGCGCGAACGGTGGATGGCGGTGGACCTGATCACGTCGCGCCATGTCCATCGGACCGCAGGGGCCGCGCGGCCCTTGGCCCGGGAGCTTTCGGGCGAGGCGGCCGGGACGCCTTCGCCCGAGCCGCGCGACGAGAGCCCGCACTGCTACGGCGTGTACGCGCTCGACATCGCCGGCCGCCGTGTCGAGACGCTGGCCGCGTCGGCGGTCGTGCTGGCCACCGGCGGCGTCGGCAAGGTCTACCGCTACACCAGCAATCCCGACACCGCCACCGGCGACGGCATCGCGATGGCCTGGCGCGCCGGCTGCCGCGTCGCGAACATGGAGTTCGTCCAGTTCCACCCGACCTGCCTGTACCACCCGCAGGAACGCAGCTTCCTCATCACCGAAGCGCTGCGCGGCGAAGGCGCGCGGCTGCGGCTGCCGAACCTCGCCGGCGAGGCGGCGCGCTTCATGCCGGCGCACGACCCGCGGGCCGAGCTCGCGCCGCGCGACATCGTCGCCCGCGCGATCGACTTCGAGATGAAGAAGCACGGCCTGGACTTCGTGTGGCTGGACGCCACGCACCTGGGCGAGGCCTTCCTGAAGGAACACTTCCCGACGATCCACGCCCGCTGCGCGCAGCTCGGCATCGACATCGCGCGCCAGCCGATTCCGGTGGTGCCGGCGGCGCACTACGCCTGCGGCGGCATCGTCACCGACCTCGACGGCCGCACCGACCTGCCCGGGCTGTACGCGGTCGGCGAGGCCACCTACACCGGCCTGCACGGCGCGAACCGGCTGGCGAGCAACTCGCTGCTCGAATGCGTGGTCGTCGGCACCACCTGTGCCGAGCGCATCCTGCAGACCGCCGCCGAGCCGGCGCCGCCGCTGCCCGACTGGGACGAGAGCCAGGTCGAGGACGCCGACGAGCAGGTGGTGATCGCGCACAACTGGGACGAGCTGCGGCTGCTGATGTGGAACTACGTCGGCATCGTGCGCACGACGCGCCGGCTCGAGCGCGCGCTGCACCGGATCAAGCTGCTGAAGAGCGAGATCGACGAGTACTACGCGAACTTCCGCGTCAACCGCGACCTGCTCGAGCTGCGCAACCTGGTCGTCTGCGCCGAGCTGATCGTGCGCTCGGCGCTGGTGCGGCACGAAAGCCGCGGCCTGCACTTCAGCCGCGACTTCCCGGCCACGCTGCCGGTCAGCTTTCCGACGGTGCTGACGCGGCGGGCGCGCAGCGTGCGCTGAGGCCGATGCCGGCGCGCAAGCCGGCATACACTATGGCATTCGATCTGCCATTCGAGTTGCCATGAAATCCGAACTCGTCATCGACAGCGCCGGCCGCGTCGTGTTGCCGAGCGAGGCGCGGCGAAGGCTCAACCTGCGGCCGGGCTCGCGGTTGCGGCTGGCGGTGGTCGCCGAGCGCTTGGAATTGACGCCCGCGCCGGAGTCCGACGTGGCCCTGGTGCGCTCGCCCGGCCGCCGGCAGGTGCTGCAGGCCACGGGCAAGGCGTTTGATGCGGCGGCCGCGACCCGCGCCGAACGCGATGAACAGGCGCGGCCGCGCCGGTCGCGCTGAAGAATGCCCGCGCGCACCCGGCCAGCCGCGCTGCTGGACACCTCGGTCGTGATCGCGTCGCTCGATGCGGACGAGCCGCACCATGCCGAGTGCGACCGGGTCATGGCCCACGGCGGCCACAAGCTGCATGCGCACGCGTTGGCCGAGACCTTCTCGATCCTGACCGGAGGCCGGCACCATCGGCGGCTGGGGCCGGCGGCCGCGGCCGACTTGATCGACGGCAGCGTGCTGCCGTACGTCGAGCTGGTGGCGCTCGACGGCAGCGAGGTCGCCGACGCGCTGCGGGAATGCGAAGCCAGGGGCGTGCGCGGCGGCGCGGTCTACGACCTGCTGCACCTCGCAGCGGCGCGAAAGGCCGGTGTTGCGAGTCTGCTCACGCTGAACCGGCGCGACTTCGAGGCACTGTCTCGGCCAGGCGACCCGCGCATCGACCGCCCTTGACCCCGCGAACGGCTCGGGCCGACGACGCACGTCGAGTCAGCCGCCGCGCCACATCTTTCGTCAGGGTGCCGATCGAGATGCGGTCCGCCCTGGTGGCCGCGATCCCGCGCAGCCGTTCCGGTGTGATGCCATCTGGCGCCTCTGCCTTTACGCACTGGCGGCCTGCAGCAGCGCCAGGGCACGTTGTGGCCAGCCGCGCCACGGGGTCACGTCCACGCCCGAGCGCGTGCGCGGCTCATCGCCGCCGTACACGATGTGTGCCGGTGCGATTTGCGGTTGGCCGGGCCCACGCCGCAGGGCCCGTGACCGGTAGCGGTTAAGCGGATCCACCCAATCGGCGGCCACGGTCTGCCCGGCCTTGAACTCGACCGGCGTCAAGGTGTCGCCGTGGTCGAGCAGCAGGTCCACCTCGACGCCGATCTGGTCGCGCCAGTAGTGCAGCGTGGGCGCGAGGCGGTGGTTGTTGCGCGCCTTCAGCACCTCGCCGAGGGCCCAGGTCTCGAACAGCGGCCCGCGCAGCGACGACAGCGCCAACTCGTCGGCCAAACGCACCCCTGCGAGCCAGGCCGCCAAGCCGCTGTCGTAGAAGTACAGCTTGGGCGACTTGACCAGCCGCTTGCCGAAGTTCACATGGTGCTGCGGCAGCGTGTAGACGATGTAGCTGGCCTCCAGGATCGACAGCCACGTCTTCGCCGTATTCGCCGCCGTACCGCAGTCGGCGGCCAGCGCGCTCAGGTTCAGCACCTGAGCCGACCGGGCTGCGCACATGCGCATGAAGGTGCGGAAGGGCGCCAGGTCGCGCACGTTCACCAGCTGGCGCAGGTCGCGCTCGACATAGGTGGCCACATAGTCCGCGTACCACACGGCAGGTGGAATACTGCGGTCGACCACGGGCGGATACAGGCCGCGCCACAACAGTTGGGCCAACGGTGCGTCGGCTGCCGGGTGCGCGCCGTCTTGCAGTTCACCCAGCGACAGCGGCAGCAGGTGCAGCAAGCCCACCCGACCGGCGAGCGACTGCGTGATCGACGCCACCAGGCCGAAGTGCTGCGAGCCGGTCAGCACCCAGGCGCCGGGAGCCTGCCCGCGGTGGCGGTCGTCGTCCACCCGCGTCCGCAGGTACGAGAAGAGTGACGGCGCATGCTGGGCTTCGTCGAGCACCGCGCCGTCGGGGTACAGCGCGAGAAAGCCGCGCGGATCGGCCAGCGCGGCGTCGCGCACGTCGGGGTCTTCGAGCGAGACATAAGGCTTGCCGCCGAAGACCGAGCGCACCAGCGTGGTCTTGCCCGACTGGCGCGGTCCGGTGACAGCCACCTTGGTGACGAACACCGACGCGCCGGCGGCCGAGGTCGTGCAGCGCTACAAGAGCCTGGCCGACATCGAGCGCGGCTTCCGCGCGCTCAAGAGCGAGATCGAGATCGGCCCGGTGTACCACCGGCTGCCGCGGCGCATCCGCGCCCACGCGCTGGTGTGCTTCCTCGCGCTGATCCTGCACCGGGTGCTGCGCATGCGGCTGAATGCGAGCAACCGACAGGAGTCGCCCGCGTGGCTGCTGAAGCAGTTTCGGCGCATCCAGCATCAGGCGGCGCACACCGGCGATGGCCAACTGCTGCGCGGGCTGACCGAACTCGGCGCCGCGCAGAAGGAGCTGTTCGCCGCGATCGGGCTGCCGCTGCCGACGCCCGACGCCGTGGCGCCATCAAACCCGGAGTTCACTGCACCGGTCAGCTTGTAGTCTGCGGATTGCAGTGCCGATCACGCCGGATCAACAACTTACCTGCGCCAAGTGTCGAACTCGGGCGGCCCGCCAGAAGACCCGGCCGAACGCGACGCGCTGCTCGAACTGCTGATGAAGCGCGAACGCAGCGAGCGCGGCCAACCGCTGATGCCGGCCTGGGACGGCGATGCCGACGTGTCGCCGCACGTGCGGGACATCTATGCCTACCTGAACGCTCGCGCCGAAGGCGTGCTGGGGCCGGGCCGGCCGAAGCGTCTGCCGGCGGCGCACTGAGGCTTCAGCGGTTGGTGGCTGAGCGATTTCGTCGCAGGAGTTCGCACAAGGCCGCATGAGCCTCTTGAACGCTGACGAACTCTCGATTCAGCGCACCAAGCCCAACCACAATCGCTTCCCACGTTCCGTTTCGCTGCTGTCGAAGCTCCCCAAGCGCTTTGCCATTAAGACCCGAGACACGATGAACGTGTTCCCCATGTGCAGTCGTTTCGATAGGTCGCAACTCGCAATCTGCTGCCAATATACCCACAGGCGCTGCACCCAGTAGCACCAAGATGCCCAACTTGATGAGACAAAGTCGCTTCATAATTATCCTTAAAAAAGTGTCGCTTCTCGAAGGGGCCCGCGCAATGGGGTCGCTACTTCAATGTAACGACCACCGGGATCTCCTCGATAATTGCGGTCCCTTCGGCAACTGCCTCCAGACGAAAAACAAAGGTGTGCTCACCCTTGCCACCGTCACCACGGGCGAAGCTCACCTCGAAATTGATCGTGTCGCCTCGCTTGACATCCTTGACGACATTCGGATTGATCGATTTGATCAAGCGGGCAAAATCCCCGTTGGCGAGAAGAGAAAGATCCATCGACGCTGAGACCCCCTCTAGTGCCGCTTGAACTGCCTCGACGATTTGGCTGCTTGCCGAGTCCAGATGGAAAACCTCCCCGCTCGTCTGTTGCACCAAGGCTCGAACGTCGCTGACGGCTGAACCTCGCTCCAGCCCAAACACACGAATGCCGCCCGCGTTGAGTGCTGCCACAGTCTCCGACCAGCTGGCGCCGGGATATCCCGAAGTTTGAACTGCGCTGCCGCCCTCCGGATTGTGGAAATTCGCATCCGTGGCCAAGAAGACAATGCGCAGCGACCCGTCGCGCCAGCCCACCGTTGTCGCAGGGATGTTTGCAGCCGGCGTCCCGGCCGCTGATCTGCCCGTCCCCGAGGCCAACTGATACAGGGCCTCGAGCTGGCTTTCCGGCGTATCAGCGCCGTTCGACAAGGCCAACCGATTGATCGCCGCCACAGTGGAATCACCGTCGGCGCTGAGAGCTTGGTCCAGCCGGAAGGCGTAATCCCTGGACCCAGCCGAACCCCAAGGAGAGATGGGAAAATCACTGAACGAAGCCAACCCGGTGTACACATTGGAGCCACTCGCCTGGAAAGCCCGCACCAAGTCGACTGCGCGCCGCCTGAACTCGCCCAGGCTGCTGCCGTAACTCCCCGACACGTCTACCAGGAACACGATATCCACGCGGTCGAAAACAGCCCCCTCCAGGGGTATAAATACGCTCACAGTGCGTTGAACCGTCTTCTGTCCCTCAACAACCACGTCAACGCGTGGGCCCTCTCTTCTCGTTCGCTTACCGCGGCTATCGATGGCCGCTTGGATGGCCCCCTCGACATTGAGACGGGCGCCCTTGCCGACCCGATCCGGGTCCCCCCCCACCTCCGCCGCAGTCAACGGGCGGGTGAAGACCGTTGTGGCGAGATCTTTCCCGTCAGGATCCTTTAGCAGCACGTCGTTAGAGCTTACGGGCAGAGCCGACGCTCGCAGCAGGCCGAGTATCTGCTGGGGTGTCAAGTCAGGATCTATCGAGCGCATCGCTGCGACTGTAGCGGCCACCAAGGGGGTGGCATACGATGTGCCTTGACTAAACTTGCCATCGAATGAAGAAAAAATAGCACCTGCAGCAGCAATATCCACTCGTTCGCCGTAGTTCGAATAATAAGCTCTCCCGGATATCGCACCGTATTCGTGGGCGCCAACCACCAACACCTGCTTACTGGCTCTTGACGAGTAGGTTCTGAATGTTCGATCTCCCGCGTCAGTATCGCCGTTGCCGGCCGAAACCACAATAACGGAATTCGGATAATGCCCTTCGGCGTGATCAACAATCTTCTCGAATGCCTTCTGGTACTGAGAGAATATAAATGGCGTCTTCAGATTATTGTCCACCAGTGTCCCTTGAGAAGTTCGAGGTCCACCATAAAGACACCTACTTCTAGGTTGGCCGGAGCTGTCCTTGAAATTCTCGATATCGTCACATTTATGAACACCGGCACTGATGTTGATAACATCTGCACCGCTCTTCAACCATTTCATTACGTCTTTCAAGATTGTAAAGTTCGTGATATTCTGGCTCACGCGAATATTGAACCCGCCGTGCGCATCCTTCTCTCCCAAGGCACGCAGTAGACCTGCCGCACGACCATCACCGAGTTCGGCCGCAAATAAGCCCGTTACATTCGAGCCGTGCATTGCAGGTTTACTGCCGCTACTTCCAAGGTCGGAGGCATACAGTGCGATGTTGCCCGATCGACTGCCGCCAGTGGAAGCAAATCCGGTGAAGTCATTCAAACTGAAGTGAACTCCAGCTTCGTAGACGCCGATCGACCGAAAGTAGGGGATAATGGATCCAGGGCGAGTCGGATGCACGTGATCAACATAGAGTTGTGCGCCCTCTTCCACCCGATTGGACTCCCGTTGTCCGGGGCGCCCTTGATCCTGACTCCAGTCGATAGGCCCAGGCCCTACGGCCGCGTCGGTGGGTACTTCGAAATCGATCAGGACGTCGCTGATCCCATCCATAGCCTCGAGCCGATTCCTGGCCGAAAGGAGCGCGTTGTACGTCAGGGTCGGCAGCCGGATCTGGCGGGCCCGCATCGGGGCGATCCGGCCCACCACCTCGCCGCCTTCCGCCGCAGCCGCCGCGGCCGCCACTGCGTCGGCGTCTCGCCCCTTCTCGACGAATATGAGCACCATATTGCGGACAACCCTCGTTCCGTCCGCAGTTTCGATCCAATCGTCGAGCTCGGGCGCAAGGATCGCGATCTCGTCGGACACCGAGAAGAGGAGGGTGTTACTTTCCAGTTCGCCCGAGCGAAGGAACATCGGCAGGTCACCGTCAGCGTCATCCGGTATGCGGAACACGAGCCGCCCGTTGCTGACGGACTCTGGTACCAACTCCGTGCCCCCGAGGACGATGCGAATGGAGCCATGATCGAACGTGCCGGCGCTGGGGGTCACGCCAGAGTCGGCCGCCCCGACCGAGTAGGAAACCGCCACACTCTGCCCACCTGGACCTGAGTCGGGGTTCAATGCCTGCACGCGAAGCGCTAGCCGAGTTGCCGTTCCGCCGTTGTCGCTCTTGTCGTCTGCGCGATGATCGCCGCAAGCTGTCACTGCAATCGAGAAGACAACTACTAGCAGCAGCCTCACGAACCCATGTAGTGCCTGCATACGATTCCCCCTTTGTTTTGTACGACGATAGATTGCCGCTCACTCGACCGGCCCACGCAGCCAGCGCCCGCTCAGAACACTGTTCACTGCTTCGCCGGTTCGGCCGGCTTTTTCACCGGCTTGGCCGGCGCGGCACCCTTCACCAGAGGTGCACTCTTCGCCGACGCGGCGCTATTGGTGCTGGTGCTTGCCGCAGCAGGAGCCGCACCCGTCGCAGGCGCCAACGTCTGCGATGCCGGAGTCGACCCGCCCTGCACACCCAGCCCGCCCCCGGTGCCCAGCCCGCCCTTCACCGTCTGCGCCTGGTAGTTGCGCACCGCCTTGATCAGCTGGTTGTAGCTGTCGACGAAGGCGGCGATGATGATCTTGCCTTCCGGCGGTGTCAGGAGTCGGCGTAATCCGGCCACCCGGAGTCGGCATATACCGGCCACCTGGTGTGGCGCCGAAGGGCATCTCGAAGCACCCTATGGACGGCGCTATTTTGCCGCGCTGACGACGCCCTT
>JAFLDG010000329.1 GCA_017302495.1 Burkholderiales bacterium | reverse complement strand
TGGCCGGACTTCATCGCCCGGCAGCGCGCCGAGGCGGTGGCGCGGCACCGCGCGCGCGGCCTCGACGCGGCGTGGCTCGACCGGATCGAGCCCTTTCTCGCGCGCTGGGCACCGGAGGCCGGCGGCCGCACCGTGCTGCTGCACACCGAGGTCATGCGCGAGCACCTGCTGGTCGAGCGCGACACCGCCGGCTGGCGCTGCAGCGGGCTGATCGACTTCGAGCCGGCGATGCCCGGCGCGCCCGACTACGAGTTCGCATCGGTCGGCCTGTTCGTCAGCGGCGGCGAGCGCCGGCTGCTGCACCGGCTGCTGCGCGCCTACGGCCACCCGGGGCTGGACCGCGACACCTCGCTGCCGATGCGGCTGCTGGCGCTGGCGCTGCTGCACCGCTACGGTCACCTGCGCTGGTATCTGCAGCGGCTGCCGGTGCCCGGGGCGGGCACGCTGGAGGCGCTGGCCGAGCGGTGGTTCGGGGTCGATGCGGGCGGCTGAGCCGCTGGTTGGGCGTCGCAACCAGTCGAACCGCCTGATCGAACGGCGCGTCGTCTCGACGGCACTCGCGCGCGGGAGCGACGGCGGCGCCCCTTCGTTCACGGCATCGTCCGGCGCCCACCCGATGCGCCCGCCGGCTTGCGCCGGGCACCCGGCGCAGACCCCGACGCCGCCTGCCGCCGCCGCGGCGTCGCGCCGGCACAGGTTCACGGGTTCACGGGTTCGCGGTGCTATGCTGCCGCATCGCCTGTCCCGATCCGAGCCGCCATGTCCAACCTGACCGTCTCCGTCGATGAACAGTTGATCAAGCGCGCGCGCATGCGCGCCATCGAACAGGGCACCTCGCTGTCCGCCAAGGTGCGCGAGTTCCTGCAGGGCTATGTCAACGGCTCGCAGCAAGGTCTGGCGCAGCAGCGCGCCGAAGCCACGGCCCGCCTGTTGAAGGCCATGGAGGCCGCCGCCGCGCTGGCCGCACCCGCCGCGCCGGCGACGACGGCGACGGCGACGACGCGCCGTCGCAGCTTGCGCGACGAGATCTACGAGGGCGACTTTCGCGCGCGCAGCCGCGCCGCTGCCAGTGCCTCTGCCAAATCCCCCCGCGCCAAGAAGCTTGTCAAAGCGGCGAAGGCCGGCAAAGGCACCGGCGCCCGGGCGCGATGAGCGATGCCGGCCTTCATCGACACCAACGTGCTGGTGTACTGCACCGATGCCGCTGCGCCGGCCAAGCAGCGGCGGGCCCGGGCGCTGGTCGAGCGGCTGTCCGCCGCGGGTGAGGCGGTGGTGAGCACGCAGGTGCTGATCGAGCTGTTCCATGTACTCACGCGCAAGCAGAAGCTGCCCGGCGCGGCAGCGCAGGCGCTGGTGCTGGCATGCACGGCCTGGCCGGTGGTGGACAGCGACACGGCGCTGGTCGCCGCGGCGATCGAACGGTCGCTGCAGCACCGCTTGTCGATCTGGGACGCGATGGTGGTGCAGGCCGCGCTGCAAGCGCAGGCGCACACGCTGTACAGCGAAGACCTGGGCCATGGCCAGCGCTTCGGCGCCCTGGCGGTGGTCAACCCCTTCGCCGGCTGAGGGCAGCCGCGACGGCGGGATCGCGAATGGCTTGGCAGTCGGTCCCGTCGAGCATCGCACCTCGCCGCGCCGGAACACGGCGCCGTCCATTGCACAGGGGGGTTGTCGTCCACGCCCATCTTGCCGGACTGCCGAGCCACGGCGCCGGCATCCGAACGCGGATGGCGGGGCGACAAGGCTGCAGCGGACGGCCTGCCGATGGGCGTGGCCCGATGCCGAGGCATCCTCGCCGACGTTGCCACCGCGGGAATGATGCCCGGCTTCGGCCTCGACGCGGGGGGCGCAGACCGCGGGTACTGCTGCCGCCACCGTTGCCGATGCGACAACGCCGCTGGCTCGAAGGCTTCCGCGACCGGCCTCGGGGCTTCGGCCGGTGCCGGACGGTCGGGCCAGACGGCGCAGGCGCTGCAGCCTGACGCGATACTCGCGCCCTCGACCACCGCCGCACCGGCCGCGCCGGCCCTCCGACCATGAGCTACCCCCTCACAGGCTTCGACGGCACGGTCGCGCTGGTCACCGGCGCCGGCCGCATGCGCAGCATCGGCCGGCCGATCGCGCTCGCGCTCGCGCGCGCCGGCTGCGACCTGGTGCTCACCGGCTCGGGCAAGCCGGCTGCGCAGTTCCCGGCCGACGAGCGCGCCGCCGGCTGGCGCGACATCGAGTCGGTGGCCGACGAGGTGCGCGCGCTCGGCCGGCGCGCGCTGCCGCTGGTGTGCGACGTGCGCGACCCGGCGCAGGTCGACCGGCTCGCCGACCGGCTGCTCGCCGAGTTCGGCCGCATCGACTTCGTGATCAACAACGCCGGCTCGGCACGCGGCAGCGACCGCGTGCCGCTGCTGCGGCTCGCGCCGGAAGACTGGCAGCGCGTGCTCGCGACCAACCTCGACGGTTCGCTGCACGTCATCCGCCGCCTCGCGCCCGTGATGATCGACGCCGGCCGCGGCGGCGCGATCGTCAACGTCTCGTCGATCGCCGCCGCCCGGCGCATGCCGAACACCGGCGCCTACGCCACGTCGAAGGCCGCGCTCGAGGCGCTCACCACGGTGCTCGCCGGCGAACTGGGGCCGAACGGCATCCGCGTCAATGCGGTCGCGCCGGGCATGATCGACACCAGCCGCATGGACGACGTGCCGCGCGGCGAGGTCTGGGACCGGATCGTGCGCACGAACATCCCGCTCGGCCGCGCCGGCACCGGCGACGATATCGCACACATGGTGGTCTTCCTCTGCAGCGCACAGGCGGCGTGGGTCACCGGCCAGACCTTCACCGTCGACGGCGGCCACGGCCACGCGCCGGCGCGCTGAAACGTTCGCTCCCGACCACAGGTGCGCGCGAATTGACGCGATCGGTCTTCCTGTACTGAAATCGGCCATGGGCGGCCGCGGACAGCCACAGGCGGCGGCCCGGACGCCCGCAACCCCGGAAGGCACCCCTTGCAGCTCGCCCCGCGCTCGTACGCCGACGTGACCGTGGCCGCCCCCGGCGGCCGCATCGACCACCGCAGCGCGGCCGAGCTCGAGGCCTCGCTTGCGCCGCTGCTCGACGCGGCGATCGCGCGCCGCGGCGCGCTCGTGCTCGATTTCGCCGAAGTCGAATACATCTCCAGCGTCGGCCTGCGCGTGCTGATGCTTGCCGCGCGCCGCATGCGCGAGGCGCAGGCCCCGCTCGCGCTCGCGGCGCTGCAGACGGTGGTGGCCGAGATCTTCACGATCAGCCGCTTCGACAAGGTGCTGGCGGTGCACCCGAGCGTCGATGCCGCGCTCGCCGCGGTCTCGGTCGAGGCGCTGGCCGCCTGGCGCGCCGGCGGCGCCGCATGATGCGCGGCGTGCGCTTCTGGGGCACTCGCGGCTCGCTGCCGGTGGCGCTGACCGCGGCCGGGCTGCGCGCCAAGCTGCGCGGCGTGCTGCAGTCCGCGCGCGGCGTCGCGCTCGACGACGATGCCGCGATCGAGCGCTTCCTCGACGCGCAGCCGTTCGCGCTCGCCGGCACCTACGGCGGCCACAGCTCGTGCGTGCAGCTGCTGGTCGACGGCGACGACCACTACGTCTGCGACATGGGCAGCGGCCTGCGCCCCTTCGGCCTGGCGGCGATGGCGCGGCGCGCCGGCAGGCCGCAGACCTTCCACGTCTTCATGTCCCACCTGCACTGGGACCACATCATGGGCGCGCCGTTCTTCGTGCCGGGCTTCATCCCGGGCAACCGGGTCGTGATCTACGGCAGTCACCGGGAGCTCGAGCTGGCGCTGCGGCGGCAGAGCGACCCGCCGTCGTTCCCGGTGGGCTTCGACGTCATCTTCGGCGCGAAGGTCGAGTTCGTGCACCTCGAGCCCGGGGTGCCGCAGGCGGTCGGCCCGCTGCGCGTGACCACGCTGCTGCAGCGCCATGCCGGCGATTCCTACGGGTACCGCTTCGAGGCCGGGGAGAAGGTGCTGGTCTACTCGACCGACTCCGAGCACCCGCTCGCCGACCCGGCGCACACCGAGCGTTTCGTCGGCTTCTTCCGCGACGCCGACCTGGTGATCTTCGATGCGATGTACTCGCTCGCCGACGCGATCTCGGTCAAGGCCGACTGGGGGCACTCGAGCAACGTCGTCGGCGTCGAGCTGTGCCAGCTCGCCGGCGCGCGCCAGCTCGCGCTGTACCACCACGAGCCGGTGTTCGACGACACGCAGATCGAGCAGATGCTGGCCGAGACCCGGCGGCTCGAGGAGATCACGCGCAGCGGCGCCGGCCTGCGAATCGTCGCCGCCTACGACGGGCTGGAAATCCCGTTGTGAAGGCGCCCGCCGGCCCGCGGCCGGTGCTCGGCATCCGCCTCGCCGGCGCGGCCGTGCTGGCGCTGCTGGTGGCCCTGACCTGGCTCGGCGCGCCCTGGACCGAACGCGTGCAGGCCACCTGGTTCGACTGGCACCAGGCGCTGCAGCCGCGCGCGCCGCAGGCGCTGCCGGTGACGGTGGTCGCGATCGACCAGCCGAGCCTGCGCGTGCATGGCCAGTGGCCGTGGCCGCGCACGCTGCTCGCGCGGCTGCTGCTCACGATCGGCGAGGCCGCCCCGGCCGCGATCGGGCTGAACGTGCTGATGCCCGAGGCCGACGCGCTGTCGCCGGAACGGCTGCTGGCGGCGGCGACGGTGGACGAGCCGGCGGTCGCCGAAGCGCTGCGCCACCTGCCGCCGAACGACGTGCA
>JAFLDG010000328.1 GCA_017302495.1 Burkholderiales bacterium | reverse complement strand
AGGCGCGGGCCAGGGCGCTGCCGACGCCGCGGATGCCGGCCGGCGGATAGCGCGTCGCCGCCGCGACCGCGGCCGCCTGCGCCGGCGTGTCGATCATCGGCACGAGCAGCGTCTGCGCGCCGATGTCGAGCAGCTGCTTGATCCCGTTCGGATCGGCGCCGACGCTGCGCACCACCGCGTGCCCGCCATACGGCGCGACCGCCTGCAACTGCGCGAGGGTGCTGCGCAGGTCGTTCGGCGCATGTTCGCCGTCGATCAGCAGCCAGTGGAAGCCGGCGCCGGCGCAGATCTCGGCGCTGTACGCGTCGGCCAAGGACAGCCACAGGCCGATCTGCGGGTCGCCGCGTCCGATCGCGGCCTTGAACGGATTGCAGCTCAACACGGACTCCTCGGCAAAGCGGCGGCGATGCGCTGCCGGTGCCGACGATAGCGCGCCGCCGGGCCGTTTGCCGAAGGCCGGGCGGCGCTCGCTGCGCTGTAAGGCGGCCTCGTCGGAGGGAGGACACGATGGCGCGACTGACGCTGGCCCGGGCCCGGCAGCTGCTCGACGGTGCGCTCGGCGAGGCGCGCGCGCAGGGCTTCAAGCCGATGGGCGTCGTGGTCGTCGACGCCGCGGCGCAGGTCGTGGCCGCGGTGTGCGAGGACCGCGCCAGCGCGCTGCGCCTGGACATCGCGCTCGGCAAGGCTGCCGCCGCGGTGGGCATGGGCGTGAACAGCCGGGCGCTGGTGCAGCGGGCGAAGGACCTGCCGGCCTTCTTCGCCGCGCTGCCCGCGGTCGCGCAGCAGAAGTTCGTGCCGCAGACCGGCGCCGTGCTGATCACCGCGGCCGACGGCACGGTGATCGGCGCCGCCGGGGCGTCGGGCGGCACCGGCGACGAGGACGAACAGATCGTCTTCGCCGGCATCGCCGCGGCCGGCCTGGGCCACGGCTGAGGCGGCGCGCGCACGCCGCCGGG
Source organism: Burkholderiales bacterium (assembly GCA_017302495.1). GTDB lineage: Bacteria > Pseudomonadota > Gammaproteobacteria > Burkholderiales > Burkholderiaceae_C > Rubrivivax. The sequence goes on along the minus strand of JAFLDG010000328.1, from coordinate 3,752 downwards.
CGCGCGCCGTCAGCGCAGCCAGCCCTTGCGCCGGAAGTAGATGAAGGGCGCGGCCACCGACGCGATCATCAGGCCGAGTGCGAACGGATAGCCGAACCGCCAGTCGACCTCGGGCATGAATCTGAAGTTCATGCCGTAGATGCTCGCGATCAGCGTCGGCGGCAGCAGCGCGACCGAGGCCACCGAGAAGATCTTGATGATCTTGTTCTGGTTGATGTTGATGAAGCCGACGGTGGCGTTCATCAGGAAGTTGATCTTGTCGAACAGGAACGTGGTGTGGCTGTCGAGCGAGTCGATGTCGCGCAGGATCTGCCGCGCCTCCTCGAACTGCTCGGCGTTGAGCAGCCGGCTGCGCATCATGAAGCTGACCGCGCGCCGCGTGTCCATCACGTTGCGCCGGATGCGGCCGTTCAGGTCCTCCTCCTTCGCGATCGCCGACAGCGCCTCGCCGGCGGTCTGGTCGTCGACCTCGCGGCCGAGCACGCGCGCGCTGACCTGCTCCAGGCTGTCGTAGATGCTCTCGAGCGCATCGGCCGAGTACTCGGCATCGGCGTCGTAGAGCTTCAGCAGCACGTCCTTCGCGTCATCGATCAGGGCCGGGATCCGGCGCGCGCGCATGCGCAGCAGGCGGAACACCGGCAGGTCCTCGGCGTGCACCGAGAACAGCACGCTGCGGTGGAGGATGAAGGCCACGCGCACGTTGCGCGGCGTGACGTCGTCGTCGATCAGGAAGTCCGAGCGGATGTGCAGCTCGCCGTTGTCCTCCTCGTAGAAGCGGGCGGACTCCTCGAGGTCGTCATCGACGATGTCACCCGGGATCTCCAGACCGAACTGGCTGCGCACCCAGGCCTTCTCGGGCGGCGTCGGGGCCTCCAGGTCGACCCAGACCGGCGGCAGGTCGAGGTGGTCGCTGTCCGGCTCGAAGATGCGGCCGTTCAGGCGACCGCTGGACAGCGTGAAGACATTGAGCATCGGCGACTCCGGCGGGCCGGGCGCCATGTGGTCGGCGCCTGCGGGGCGGGGTGAACGGGCAACCGCCTCACACCGCCATCGGCCGGGCCGACACCGCGGAGTGGGCGGTCACCGAGGGTGACTCGATTCCAAGGAAAGCCTCTTCGTGCGATAGCGCGCGACGATTATCACACCCGCATGCGCGGTCCCGGCCCGGCGGCAATACCGCCGCGGGCGGCGCGATGGGGACATTTCTACTTTGCAGGAAAGGGACATTACGACTTTGCGCCGACACTGCCTGCGGCCGGCTTGCCAGCCTGCCGATTCGGCGGCACACTGGCCCGGAGCCGTTCGGCTCGTCCTGCGTCGCGCACGCGATCCCGCTCCCTTCTTCTTCCCCCCGAGATTCCACCCGCCCTGCAAAGGAGGTCCTGATGAACTTGACGATCAGCGGACATCACCTCGAAGTCACGCCTGCTCTCAAAGAGTACGTGCTCACCAAGCTGGAACGGGTGACGCGCCACTTCGATCAGGTCGTCGACGTGAACGTGCTGCTGACGGTCGAGAAGCTGAAGGAGAAGGAACGACGGCAGAAGTGCGAGGTCACGCTGCACGTCAAGGGCCGGGACATCTTCGTCGAACAGACGCACGAGGATCTCTACGCCGCCATCGACCAGTTGATGGACAAGCTGGACCGTCAGGTCATGCGCCACAAGGACCGGCTGCAGGAGCATCACCATCAGGCGTCCAAGCGGCTGCACGCGGATTCGGCCTGAGCCCGGGCGCGCAGCCGGCGCCTGCTTGTCGCGTCGGCGACAGGCAGGCGGCTTCCGTCGCCTGCATCTGTTGCTGCGGCGCAGCATAGGCCGTCGGAGTTCCCGGCCGATCCCGCGCAGCGGCGGCGCGGGAAGGGCCGATTTCTATAATGATTCGACCCCATCGCCCCCGGCGGCCGACTGCACCGGCCGGCCCGGCACCCGATCACCATGAATCGACTCGCTGCCATCCTGCCGCCGGCCAACGTGCTGGTCGATGTCGATGCCACCAGCAAGAAGCGGGTCTTCGAGCAGGCGGGGTTGCTGTTCGAGAACCAGCATTCGATCGCCCGCGGCACGGTCACCGACAACCTGTTCGCGCGCGAGCGGCTCGGCTCCACCGGTCTCGGCCACGGCGTGGCCATCCCGCACGGCCGCATCAAGGGCCTGAAGAACCCGCTCGCCGCGGTGCTGCGCACGAAGGCGCCGATCGCCTTCGACTCGCCCGACGACGAGCCGGTGCGCCTGCTCATCTTCCTGCTCGTGCCCGAGGCGGCGACCCAGCGCCACCTCGAGATCCTGTCCGAGATCGCCGAGATGCTGTCCGACCGCGAGCACCGCGAGCGCCTGGTTTCCGTGCCGGAGGCCGCCGCCGTGCACAAACTGATCGACGAATGGCAGCCGCAGAAGTCGGCCGCCTGAGCCTGCCCGGACCGGCCGCCCCGCGGCACGCACGATGAAGCCCGGCACGATCAGCGCCGAAGGGCTGTTCGAGGCGCACCGCCTGGCGATGCGCTGGGAGTGGATCGCCGGCCACGCGCGCCCCGACCGCCGCTTCGACGACGCCGCGGTGCGTGACGCGCGCTCGGCGGCCGACCTGGTCGGCTACCTGAACTACGTCCACCCGTACCGCGTGCAGATCGTCGGCCGGCGCGAGGTGGCCTACCTGCAGACCTGTGCGCCCGAGGACCAGGAGCGCCGCATCTCGCGCATCGTCACGCTCGAACCGCCGGTGATCATCGTCGCCGACGAGCAGGCCGCGCCGCCGCGCCTGGTGGCGATGTGCGACCGCGCCGAGATCCCGCTGTTCCAGACCGCCGAATCGGCCGGCCACGTGATCGACGTCGTGCGCGCCTACCTGGCGCAGCACTTCGCCGAGCGCACGACGCGCCACGGCGTGTTCATGGACATCCTCGGCCTCGGCGTGCTGATCACCGGCGAGTCGGGCCTGGGCAAGAGCGAACTCGGCCTGGAGCTGATCTCGCGCGGCCACGGGCTGGTGGCCGACGACGCGGTCGACCTGTACCGCGTCTCCGAAACCGCGCTCGACGGCCGCTGCCCCGACCTGCTGATCAACCTGCTCGAGGTGCGCGGCATCGGCCTGCTCGACATCAAGGCGATCTTCGGCGAGACCGCCGTGCGGCGGAAGATGCGCCTGAAGCTGATCGTGCACCTGGTGCGCAAGGAGACGATGGAGCGCGAGTTCGAGCGCCTGCCCTACGAACCGCTGTTCGAGGAGATCCTCGGCATCGGCGTGCGCAAGGTGGTGATCGCGGTCGATGCCGGCCGCAACCTGGCGGTGCTGGTCGAGGCTGCCGTGCGCAACACCGTGCTGCAGCTGCGCGGCATCGACACCTACCAGGAGTTCATCAAGCGGCACCAGGCGGCGATGGACGAGAAGTAGAGTGCTGCGGCCGGTCCGTCCGCGACCGGCCCCGGCCCGGTTGCAAGGGTTGGTAACGCCCCCCTTCGGGGTGATGGGCGCGACCGCGGCGCTTGCCACAGAATGCCACGCATGCCGCCGGCCGCCGCCCGCCTGCACCGCACTGCCGCCTGGCGCCAGGCGCGGCGCGCGTGGCAGTTGCTGTACAGCGATTCGCAGCGCTGCCTGGCCGAGGCCGACGCGGCGCTGGCCCGGGCGCGGCAGCGTGCGGATCGGGCGGCCGAGGGTTGGGCCCGGCTGACGCGCGGGTTCCATTTGATCTGGTACGCGACGCCGGCCGAAGCGATGCGTGAGCTGCGCGCCGCGCAGGCCGCGTGTGAATC
>JAFLDG010000327.1 GCA_017302495.1 Burkholderiales bacterium | reverse complement strand
CGCGCGCATCGGCTGCCTGCCGCGCGTCGGCATCGGCTTCGCGGCGCTGCGTGCGGCCTGGCGCCATCCGGGCGTCGGGCTCGTGCTGCGGCGCATGGCGCCGGCGCTGCTCGGCGTCTCGGTGGCGCAGATCTCGCTGCTGATCAACACCCGGATCGCGTCGCACGTGGCGGTCGGCGCGGTGTCGTGGCTGACCTATGCCGACCGGCTGATGGAGTTTCCGACCGCGCTGCTCGGCGTCGCGCTCGGCGTGGTGCTGCTGCCGCAGCTGTCGGCGGCGCAGGCGCGCGACGACCGTGCGGCCTATTCGGACATGCTCGACTGGGGCCTGCGCATGGTGCTGCTGCTCGCGCTGCCGTGCGCGGTGGCGCTGCTGGTCTTTCCGCAGCCGCTGATCGCGGTCGTCTTCCACTACGGCCAGTTCGGCGCGCAGGACGTGGCAATGACCACGCGCGCGCTGATGGGCTACGGGGTCGGCCTGATGGGGCTGGTCGGCGTGAAGGTGCTGGCGCCGGGCTTCTACGCCCGGCAGGACACGAAGACGCCGGTGAAGATCGCGATCGTCGTGCTGCTCGCGACGCAGGCGATGAACCTGCTGTTCGTGCCCTGGCTCGGCCATGCCGGGCTGGCCCTGGCGATCGGGCTCGGCGCGCTCGCCAACGCCGGCTGGCTGCTGCTCGGCCTGCGCCGCGCCGAGGCCTACCGGCCCTTGCCCGGCTGGCGCTCGTTCCTCGCGCGGCTGGTCGTCGCCAACCTGGCGCTCGGCGCGCTGCTGGCCTGGGCCGCCCGCGCGATCGACTGGGTCGGCCTGCAGCCGCAGTGGGCCCTGCGCGCCGGCTGGATGGCTGCGGTGCTGGGCGGTGCCGCGTTGCTGTACTTCGCCGTGCTGGGCCTGTGCGGTCTGCGCCCGGCCGACCTGCGCCGGCGCGCTTGACCGCCGGGGCGGGCCTGCCGATACACTGCGGCGCATGACACGCGAAGCGCTCTGACGGGCGACCGGCGATGGCGTATTGGCCCGACTTCGAAGCGCCCACGCCGCTGCAGTACTTCGCCGCGCTCGTGGCCGAGGACCGCGGCTTCGCGCTGCTCGAGGCGGCGGCGGCGGTCGGGATGGACGAGGCCCCGCGGCTCGACACGCAGGCGGTGCTCGCGCAGATCGACGAACTGGGCGCGCGGCTGAAGCGCCGGGTGCCGGCCGATGCCGCGGCGCTGCCGAAGCTGCGGCTGCTGAACCACTACTTCTTCGAGGAGCTGGGCTTCGCCGGCAACGTCAACGACTACTACGACCCGCGCAACAGCTACCTGCACGAGGTGCTGCGCACGCGCCGCGGCATCCCGATCACGCTCGCGCTGCTGTACATCGAGATCGGCCAGCAAGTGGGCCTGCCGCTGCGCGGCGTGTCCTTCCCGGGGCACTTCCTGGTCAAGGTGCGGGCGTCGCGCGGCGAGGTGATCATCGACCCGATGACCGGCAAGTCGCTGTCGCGCGAGGATCTGGACGAGCGCCTCGCACCGTACCGCCGGCAGGGCGGGCCGCTCGGCGAGTTCGACGTGCCGCTCGCGCTGTACCTGCAGGCGGCGCCGCCGCGCGACATCCTCGCGCGCCTGCTGCGCAACCTGAAGGAGATCCACCGCAGCGCCGGCGAAACGCGGCGCCTGCTCGCGGTGTGCGACCGGCTCGTGGTGCTGCTGCCGCTGGCCTGGGCCGAGCGTCGCGACCGCGGCCTGGTGCGCGCCGAGCTGGGCCTGGACGACGCGGCGGCGGCCGATCTGCGCGCCTACGTCGAACACGAGCCCGAGGCCGCGGACGCGCCGAGCGTGCGCGAGCGGCTGCTCGCGCTCGGCGGCGACGGCACGCGCCACTGACCGCGGCTGCCGCCGGCCGGCGCCGCGGGCCGGCGCCTAGAATCGCGGCGATGCGCGGCTCCTCCCGTCGATGAAGCAGATCCCGCTGGCCATCGGCCCCGAGGCGCTGCCGACCTTCGAGAGCTTCCTGCCCAGCGTCAACGCTGCCGCGGCCGAGCACCTGCGTGCGCTCGATGCCGGTGCGCCGCCGGTGTACCTGTGGGGGCCGCCGGGCAGCGGCAAGACGCACCTGCTGCGCGCACTCGTGCATGCGGTGCAGGCGCTCGGCGAGCGCGCCGGGGGCTTTGCCGCGGACCAGGGTGCGCCGTGGCCGTTGCAGGACGACTGGACGCTGGTCGTGGTCGACGACTGCGACCGGCTCGATCCGGCGCAGCAGCAGGCCGCGTTCTCGCTGTTCGTGCGCTGCGCCGAGCAGGGGCAGCGCTGGGTCGCGGCCGGGCGCTTGCCGCCGGTCGACCTGGCGTTGCGCGACGACCTGCGCAGCCGGCTCGGTTGGGGCCACGTATTCGCACTGCAGCCGCCGGCCGAGCACGAGGCGCGCGCGGTGCTGCGCCGCGAGGCCGACCGGCGCGGCATCTTCCTGGCCGACGAGGTCATGGATTGGCTGCTGACGCGCCAGGCGCGCGACCTCGGCAGCCTGATGCGCCTGCTCGACCGGCTCGACCGCTTCGCGCTCGCGCGCCAGCGCACGGTGACGCTGCCGCTGCTGCGCGCGATGCTGACCGAGGAGCCGGCCGAGGCCGGCACGGTCGGATGAAGCTCGCGCTGTTCGACCTCGACGGCACGCTGCTGGCGATCGACTCCGACCATTCCTTCGGCGAGTTCATGGTCCGCCTCGGCTGGGCCGACGCCGACGAGTTCCGCCGCGGCAACGACGCGTTCTACGCGCAGTACCTGGCCGGCGCGCTCGACATCGCGGCCTACATCCGCTTCGCGACGGCACCTTGGCGTGAGCGAACCGCGGAGGAGCAGGCGGCGGCGAGCGCGCGTTTCATCGACGAGGTGATCGCGCCGGCGATCGACGCGCGCGCGCGGGCGCTGGTCGAACGCCACGCCCGTGCCGGCGAGGAACTGGCGCTGGTGACCGCGACCAACGAGTTCGTGACCCGGCCGATCGCCGCGCTGTTCGGCATTCGCACGCTGATCGCGACCGAGCTGGCGCGCGATGCGGCCGGCCGCGTCACCGGCGAGATCCACGGCGTGCCCGCGTACCGCGAGGGCAAGGTGCAGCGCGTGCAGCAGTGGCTCGAGCAGCAGGGCCGCGCCTGCGACGACTACGCGCGCATCACCTTCTACAGCGACTCGACCAACGACCTCGCACTGCTCGAGCGCGTCAGCCATCCGGTTGCGACGAATCCGGCGCCGGCGCTCGAGCGCGTCGCGCGCGAGCGCGGCTGGCCCGTCCTCAGGCTCTTCGAACAATGATCCGAAAATTCATCAAGCGGCTGCTCGGCAAGGCCGAGGCCGCACCCGGGCCGGCGCTCGGCGAGCGCGTCGAGGTGGCGCAGGCCGAACACGGCATCGACCCGGGCCTGGTCGACGACTACGCGCTGCGCGTCGTGCGCACGCTGCAGGACGCCGGGCACCAGGCCTACATCGTCGGCGGCGCGGTGCGCGACCTGATCCTCGGCCACCGGCCGAAGGACTTCGACGTCGCCACCGACGCGACGCCCGAGCAGGTGAAGGCGCTGTTCCGGCGCGCGTTCATCATCGGCCGGCGCTTCCGCATCGTGCACGTGATCTTCGGCCGCGGCCGCGACCACGAGGTGATCGAGGTGTCGACCTTCCGCGCGCTGCTCGACACCGCGGCGGCCGAGCAGGTGGCCGGCAACGAGAAGACCTCGAAGCACGAGCTGTCCGGCAAGTCGCATGTCGTCGACGCGAGCGGCCGCGTGCTGCGCGACAACGTCTGGGGCCCGCAGATCGAGGACGCGGCGCGGCGCGACTTCACCGTCAACGCGCTGTACTACGACCCGAGCGCGCAGCTCGTCGTCGACTACCACCACGGCCTGGCCGACGCGCGCGCGCGCGTGCTGCGCATGATCGGCGACGCGGCCGCGCGCTACCGCGAGGATCCGGTGCGCATCCTGCGCGTCGTGCGCTTCGTCGCCAAGCTCGGCTTCACCGTGCACCCGGCGACGCAGGCGCCGATCCGCGAACTGTCGGGCCTGCTCGCCAACGTGCCGGCGTCGCGGTTGTTCGACGAGATGGTCAAGCTGCTGCAGACCGGCCACGCGCTGAAGAGCCTCGACGCGCTGCGCGCGCACGGCCTGCTGCGCGGCGTGTTCCCGGTGCTCGAGGCCGCGCTCGACCCGGCGACGGGCGAGCCCGGCCGCTTCGTGCAGCTCGCGCTCGCCGACACCGACCGGCGCGTGGCCGACGGGCTGGCGGTGGCGCCGAGCTTCCTGCTGAGCTGCCTGCTGTGGCACGAGGTCCAGGCGCGCTGGAGCGCGCTGCGCACGGCCGGCGAGCCGGTGGTGCCGGCGCTGCAGCAGGCGATCGACGCGGTGTTCGATGCGCGCATCGGCGACATCTCGGGCCGCGGCAAGCTCGCGGCCGACATGCGCGAGATCTGGCTGATGCAGCCGCGCTTCGAGCGGCGCAGCGGTAACGGCCCGCGCGCGCTGATCGAGCAGCCGCGCTTCCGGGCGGGGTACGACTTCCTGCGCCTGCGCGCCGACGCCGACGAGGTCGGCGCCGAGCTCGCCGAGTGGTGGGAGGACTTCGCCCTCGGCTCGGACGAGGACCGGGTCGCGCTGCTGCAGGCCGTCCGCCCGGCGCCGCAGGTGCGCCGCAAGCCGGCCGCTTCCGCCGCGTCGTCGCAGGGGCCGGCGCGCGAGCGGGCCGCGGTTGGCCCGGAAGCGGCGGCCGACACGACCGCCGCGGACGAGGCCGACGGTGGGGCGGCGCCCGTCGCGCG
>JAFLDG010000326.1 GCA_017302495.1 Burkholderiales bacterium | reverse complement strand
CCCGGGCCGCGCGCTCGGGGCGGGCCCGCTGGTTCAAGCTGCCCGGCGCTGCGCGGCGCCGCTGCGCCACTGGGCCAGCAGCGCGGCCCACTTCTCGCGCGCGGCCTTCAGGTGGCGCTCCTTGACGTGGCCGTAGCCGCGGATCTCCTCGGGGATGCGGGCGATCTGCGCCGCGAGCGCCACGTTGCCGGCGTTCAGCCCGGCGAGCAGCTCGTCGACGCAGGTGCGGTACTCCTGGATCAGCGCGCGCTCGGTGCGCCGCTCCTCGCTGCGGCCGAAGAGGTCGAGCGGCCCGCCGCGCAGGCCCTTCAGCTTCGCCAGCAGGCCGAAGGCCTTGCGCATCCAGGTGCCGTCGTAGCGCTTCTTGATCAGCTCGCCCTTGTCGTTGCGCTCGGCCGTGATCGGCGGCGCGAGGTAGTGCACGATCTTGTAGTCGCCCTCGAACATCGACGCGATCTTGTCGGTGAAGGCCGGGTCGGTGTGCAGCCGGGCGACCTCGTACTCGTCCTTGTAGGCCATCAGCTTGAACAGGTAGCGCGCGACCGCTTCGCTCAAGCCCGTGCCGGTGCCGAGCGGCGCCTCGGCCGCGCGCACCTTGTCGACGAAGGCCTTGTACTGGGCGGCATACGCGCCGTCCTGGTAGCCGGTGAGGAACTCGACGCGCCTGGCGACCATCTCGTCCAGCGACGGCTTCTTCACGAACTCGATCACCTGCGCCGCCTGGAACAGCGCCTGCACCGCGGCCAGATCGTGCGCGCAGCGCCGGCCCCATTCGAACGCGGCCTTGTTGTTGTCGATCTGCACGCCGTTCAGCTCCATCGCGCGTTGCAGCGATTCGCGCGTGAGCGGGATCCGGCCCTGCTGCCAGGCGTAACCCAGCATCAGCGGGTTGGTGTAGATCGAGTCGCCGAGCAGCTGCAGCGCGACCTGTTCGGCATCGAAGGCGCCGACGAGGCCGTCGCCGACGCTCGTGCGCACCGCCGCCTCGCAGTGGCCCGCCGGGAACTGCCAGTTCGCGTTCTTCACGAAGGCCGCGGTCGGCGTGCCGTGGCTGTTCAGCGCGACGTAGGTGCGGCCCTGCTGCATCACCGCCAGCGTGGTCTTGCCGGCGGTGACGATCGCGTCGCAGCCGATCACGAGGTCGGCCTGCGCGGTGTCGACCTTGGTGGTGTGGATCGCGTCGGGCCGGTTCGCGATCTGCACGTGGCTCCAGGTCGCGCCGCCCTTCTGCGCCAGGCCGCCGGCGTCCTGCGTGACCACGCCCTTGCCTTCGAGGTGCGCGGCGGTGCCGAGCAGCTGGCCGATCGTGATCACGCCGGTGCCGCCGACGCCGGCGACGACGATGCCCCAGGCCTTGTCGGCCGGCGGCAGCGCCGGTTCGGGGATCGGCGGCAGCGCCGACAGGTCGCCGCGCTTCTCCTTCTTCGGCTTCTTCAGCGTTCCGCCCTCGACCGTGACGAAGCTCGGGCAGAAGCCCTTGACGCAGCTGTAGTCGAGGTTGCAGGTGCTCTGGTTGATGCGCCGCTTGCGGCCGAACTCGGTCTCGACCGGCTCGACGCTCAGGCAGTTGCTCTGCACGCTGCAGTCGCCGCAGCCTTCGCACACGAGCTCGTTGATGACCACGCGCTTGTCCGGCGTCGCGAGCTTGCCGCGCTTGCGGCGGCGACGCTTCTCGGTGGCGCAGGTCTGGTCGTAGATGATCACCGTCGTGCCGGGGATCTCGCGGAACTCGCGCTGGATGCGATCCAGCTCGTCGCGGTGGTGCACCGTGACGCCGGCTTCCAATGCGGCGCCGGTGTACTTCTCCGGCTGGTCGGTCACGATCACGAGCTTCTTCACCCCTTCGGCGACCAGGCTCTTCTGGATCTGCAGCACCGAATGGCCTTCGGGCCGCTCGCCGACCTGCTGGCCGCCGGTCATCGCGACCGCGTCGTTGTAGAGCAGCTTGTAGGTGACGTTCACGCCGGCGGCGATGCTCTGCCGGATCGCGAGCAGCCCGCTGTGGAAGTAGGTGCCGTCGCCGAGGTTGGCGAAGACGTGCTTGTCCTTCGTGAACGGCGCCTGGCCGATCCAGGGCACGCCCTCGCCGCCCATCTGCGTGAAGGTGGAGGTGCTGCGGTCCATCCACACCGCCATGAAGTGGCAGCCGATGCCGGCGGTGGCGCGCGAGCCCTCGGGCACGCGGGTCGAGGTGTTGTGCGGGCAGCCGCTGCAGAACCAGGGGATGCGGTCGCCGGTCTCGGTCTTCAGCTCGATCAGCTCGCGCTCGCGCGCCGCGATCACCGCCAGCCGCGTGTCCATGCGCGCGACGATGTCGTCCGGCACGCCGAGCTTCTTCAAGCGCTTGGCGATCGCCTTCGCGATGATCGCCGGCGTCAGATCCGCCTTCGCGCGCAGCAGCCAGTTCTCGCTCGGGTTCGGCATGCTCCACTCGCCGCCCGAGGCATCACCCCCGGGTTCGTCGAACTTGCCGAGCACGTGCGGCCGCACGTCGGGCCGCCAGTTGTACAGCTCCTCCTTCAGCTGGTACTCGATGACCTGGCGCTTCTCCTCGACGACCAGGATCTCCTGCAGCCCCTGCGCGAAGTCGCGCGTGATCGTCGCCTCCAGCGGCCAGACCACGTTGACCTTGTGCAGCCGGATCCCGAGCCGGCGGCAGGTGGCGTCGTCGAGGCCCAGGTCGGCCAGCGCCTGTCGGGTGTCGTTGAAGGCCTTGCCGGTGGCGATGATGCCGAAGCGATCGGTCGGACCTTCGATGACGTTGTGGTTGAGCTTGTTCGCGCGCACGTAGGCGAGCGCCGCGTACCACTTGTAGTCGAAGAGCCGCGCCTCCTGCTCCAGCGCCGCGTCGGGCCAGCGGATGTGCACGCCGCCGGGCGGCATCGCGAAATCCTCGGGCAGCACGATGCGCACGCGATCCGGGTCGACGACCACCGAGGCCGACGACTCCACCACCTCCTGGATCGTCTTCATGCCGGCCCACACGCCGGCGAAGCGGCTCATCGCGAACGCGTGCAGCCCCATGTCGAGGATGTCCTGCACGCTCGACGGGAAGAACACCGGCAGCCCGCAGGCCTTGAAGATGTGGTCGCTCTGGTGCGCGGCGGTGCTGCTCTTCGCGACATGGTCGTCGCCGGCGATCGCGATCACGCCGCCGTGTTTCGCGGTGCCGGCCATGTTCGCGTGCTTGAACACGTCGGAGCAGCGGTCGACGCCCGGGCCCTTGCCGTACCAGATGCCGAACACGCCGTCGTAGTTCTTGCTCTGCGGGTACAGGTCGAGCATCTGCGTGCCCCAGACCGCGGTCGCGCCGAGTTCTTCGTTCACGCCGGGCTGGAAGACGATGTGGTGCTCGGCGAGGTGCTTCTTCGCCGCCAGCAACGCCTGGTCGTAGCCGCCGAGCGGCGAGCCCCGGTAGCCGCTGACGAAGCCGCCGGTGTTCAGCCCGGCGCGCGCGTCGCGCTGGCGCTGCAGCATCGGCAGGCGCACGAGAGCCTGCACCCCGCTCATGAAGGCGCGGCCGGCGCTGAGGGTGTATTTGTCGTCGAGCGTGTACGACTCGAGGGCCTTGCGGACCGATTCGGGCAGCGGTGCGTTCACGTCAGATCTCCTTGCCGGCGCGCTCGACGCCAAATCCACCCCGACCGGCTTCGCCGCTCGCGGTGTCCTTGTAGCTGCGCTGCAAGCCGCTTTGCGGCTTGTCGTCGAGCGTGTACGACTCGAGGGCCTTGCGGACCGATTCGGGCAGCGGTGCATTCATGCGGCGGTGTCTCCTGCGGAACGGGGCCGGCGAAGGCGGCAGTTTAGGTTTTCCGTGCCGCGATGTCTTTTCTAAGTTTGCTCCCGCAGCGATACTTGCAGCAACGTCCTTGCTCGAACATGAGACTTCAAGACAGAAAGACATCGCCCCGATCAAGATCGGGGAAAACCCTCGGTGCCGCACCCGAAGCCGCCGACGAAGTCCACGGCGCCGGCCTGGACCGCTACGACATCGCCATCCTCGGCGAGCTGCAGCGCGACGCGCGCCTGAGCAACGCCGAGCTGGCCAGCCGCATCGGCCTGTCGGCGGCACCGACCTGGCGGCGCGTGAAGTGGCTCGAGCAGCAGGGCGTCATCACCGGCTACCGCGCCGAGATCGACCGGCGCAGGATCGGCCTGGGCGTGCTCGCGTTCGTCCGCGTCGACGCCGAGCGCAACAACGCCGAGGCCACGCGGGCGCTGGAAGACGCGATCCGCGCGCTGCCCGAAGTGGTGGCCTGCCACTACATCAGCGGCGCCGGCACCTTCGAGCTGCAGGTGATGTGCACCGACCTCGACGCCTATTCGCGCTGGGCGCGCGACACGCTGTTCAAGCTGCCCAACTTCAAGGACCTGCACACCAGCTTCTCGCTCGGCGAGGTCAAGGCCGGGGCGGCGTTGCCGCTGGGGCACCTCTCGGCAAAGGTGTAGCGCCGGTCGCGGCGAGAGGGTGCGCGCATGACGGAGCCATGGGTGCACCGGTAGCTGGCGATCCTCGTCGCGGATGCCGCGGGCTTCAGCCGGCGCATGGCTCAGGACGACCTCGCCACGGTGGCCACGCTCGATGCGGCGCAGGCCGCTTTCTGCGAGCAAGCGGATGCCCACGGCGGGCGCGTGGTGGAGGTAGGCATCGCTCGGCCCAGCGCATGTCAGCGACCGGCGTAATCAGGCCACTTCGGAGTCGGCGTAATCCGGCCAGCTGAGGGCCGGCGACGACGACGGCGGAGTCGGCATATACCGGCCACGCCGGAGTCGGCGTAATCCGGCCAGAGCG
>JAFLDG010000325.1 GCA_017302495.1 Burkholderiales bacterium | reverse complement strand
GCCGGTTCGCGCAGTCGGCGGGCGGCGGCCGCCGCCGGCGGCGGCGGCGCGGCGGCGGCCGGTGCGCTCGGCGGCGCCCGCTCCGGCGTCGGCAGGAAGACCTCGAAGCGGCTGCCCGCGCCGGGGGTGCTGGTCACCTCGAGCCGGCCGCCCATGCGCTCGACCAGCGCGCGCACGATCGGCAGGCCGATGCCGGTGCCCTCGATGCCCTCGTGCTCGCGACCGAGGCGGTTGAAGGGCTCGAAGGCCTGGCGCAACTGCGCTTCGTCCATGCCGCGGCCGTTGTCGGCGACGACCAGCCTGACCGTGTCGTCATGGCCGTCGCTGTCGATCCAGACCTCGCCGCCGGCGTGGTTGTACTTGATCGCATTCGTCAGCAGGTTCAGCAGCACCTGCCGCAGCCGGGTCGGATCGGCCTGCACCCGGCCGGCCAGCTTGCCGGTGCGGATGTGAACCCGGTTCCGATCGGCCAGGGCCGCGACCAGCGGCAGCGTCTGCTCGACCAGCGCGTCCAGCGCCACCGCCTGCGGCTCGATGCGCAGCTCGCCGCCTTCGAGGCTGGACAGGTCCAGCACGTCGTCGATCAGCGACAGCAGGTGCCGGCCGGCGATCTCCACCTGCTCCAGGTGCCGGCGCCGGGTCTCGGCCGGCAGCCGTTCGCCGCCGGCCAGCAGCAGCTGCGTGAAGCCGAGCACCGCGTTCAGCGGCGTGCGCAGCTCGTGGCTCATGCGCGACAGGAACTGCGACTTGGCCTGGCTCTCGCGCAGCGCGATCGCGCGCTGCTCGCGCGCCAGCTGGGCGCTGCGCGCGTCGGTGATGTCCCAGTTGACGCCGACCCGCCGCACCGGCTTGCCCGACGGGTCGCGCAGCACGGTCGCGCGCGACGCCAGCCAGCGCCACTGGCCGTCGGGCCACTGCACGCGGAACTCGACCATCGACAGCCGACCCTCCTCGGCCGCGCGCGCCGACTCGGCGAGCATCGGTTCGCGGTCGTCCGGATGCAGCAGCGCCAGCCGGTCCGGCATCGACGGTGCCACCGGCTGCGGCTGCAGGCCGCGCAGCCGCCACATCTGCTCGTCCCAGTAGGCGACGCCGCTGACCAGGTCCTGCTCCCAGATCGCGATGCCGGCCGCGCGCGTGGCCAGCGCGACACGCTCGCCGGCTTCGCGCAGCGCCGCTTCGGCGGCGCGCTGCGCGGTCACGTCCTGCAGCACGCCGTAGAAGTCGAGCCCGGCCGGGGTGGCCTCGAGCCGCGAGTGGCTGAGCAGCCGGCGCACCTTGCCGTCGGTGCGGACGATGCGGAACTCCTGCTCCAGGTGCGGCTGCCGGCTGGCGACCCAGGCTTCGAAGCGCGTGCGCACCGCGGCCCGGTCGTCGGCGTGCACGAAGCGCTCGAGCCAGGCCTGCATCGGCAGCACCGGCGCATCGGGCGCCAGGCCATGCAGGCGGAAGGTCTGTTCGTTCCAGCGCGGCGTGCGCGTGGCCGCGTCGGTGCTCCAGTAGCCGATGCCGGCCGCCCGCGCAGTCAGCTCGAACTGGCGCGCCAGCTCGGTGCTCTGCCTCGGTGCGCCGGCGTGGGCACCGACGTCGGCCGCCGGCACGGGCGGCTGGGCAGGGTTGGGCGGGGCAGGGTCTGCGGGCGGCGGCATGCGGCGGCGGTGGCGTCTCCTGCGGGTCAGTGTAATCAGGCGGCGCCGTGGACAATGCGGCCGCGCCGGCGGCGGCGCGTGCTGCAGGACCGAAGACGAGGGATTCGATGCGCAAGGGATTGCCGGCGCCGGTGCACGGCTCGGTCATCGCGATCGAGGTCGAGCCGGGCCAGCCGGTGGCGGCCGGGCAGACGCTGCTGCTGCTCGAGGCGATGAAGATGGAAGTGCCGCTCGCGGCGCCCGGGCCCGGCGTCGTGCGTTCGATCGCGGCCGCGGTCGGCGACGTGGTCGACGAGGGCGCGCTGCTGGTCGAATTCGAGCCCGGTGCGGCCGCGGCCGCTGCGGCCTCGGCGCCCCCGCCGCCGCCGGACCCGCGCATCCCGCGGCCGGACCTGCAGCGTGTGCTCGAGCGCAAGCGCCGGCTCGACGATGCGCAGCGCCCGGACGCGATCGCGAAGCGCCATGCCCAGGGCGGCCGCAGCGCACGCGAGAACGTCGCCGACCTGCTCGACCCCGGCTCGATGCTCGAGTACGGCGCGCTCGCGGTCGCAGCACAGCGCAGCCGGCGCAGCCTCGACGACCTGCAGCGCCACACGCCGGCCGACGGGCTGATCACCGCGGTCGGCAGCGTCGACGCCGAGACCTTCGGGCCCGAGCGCGCGCGGGTCGCGGTCATGGCCTACGACTACACCGTGCTCGCCGGCACCCAGGGCTACTTCAACCACCGCAAGAGCGACCGGCTGCTGCAGGTGTGCGAGCAGCAGAAGCTGCCGCTGGTGCTGTTCGCCGAGGGCGGCGGCGGCCGGCCCGGCGACGTCGATTCGATCACCGTCGCCGGGCTGCACTGCACGACCTTCGCCGCGCTCGCCCGGCTGTCGGGGCAGGTGCCGCTGGTGGGCATCGTGCACGGCCGCTGCTTCGCCGGCAACGCCGCGCTGCTCGGCTGCTGCGACCTGATCATCGCGACGCGCAGCGCGAGCATCGGCATGGGCGGGCCGGCGATGATCGAAGGCGGCGGCCTCGGCCGCGTCGACGCCGATGCGGTCGGCCCGGTGGCGGTGCAGGCCCCGAACGGCGTGATCGACCTGCTGGTCGACGACGAGGCCGCGGCGGTGGCCGCGGCGAAGCGCTATCTCGGCTACTTCCGGGGGGTGCTCGATCCCGATGCGCCGGCCGGCGGCGATCCGTTGGCGCTGCGCCACGCGCTGCCGGAGAACCGCAATGCGCTCTACGACCCGCGGGCCATCGTGCAGACCGTGGCCGATGCCGGCAGCGTGCTCGAGCTGCGGCGCGACTTCGGCCTCGGCGTCGTCACCGCGCTCGCGCGCATCGCGGGTCAGCCGGTGGCGATCGCGGCGAGCCAGCCGCGGCACCTGGGCGGCGCGCTCGACGCGCCGGCCTGCGACAAGCTCGCGCGCTTCATGCAGCTGGCCGACGCGCACGGCCTGCCGCTGATCACCTTCGTCGACACGCCCGGCTTCATGGTCGGCCCCGACAGCGAGAAGACCGCGATGGTGCGGCGCGCGGGGCGGCTGTTCGTGACCGCGGCCGCGCTGCGGGTGCCGGTGTTCAGCGTCGTGCTGCGCCGCGGCTACGGCCTCGGTGCGATGGCGCTGACCGCCGGCCACTTCCACGTGCCGGTAGCGATCTGCGCCTGGCCGAGCGGCGAATTCGGGCCGATGGGCATCGAAGGTTCGGTGCGGCTGGGTTTCCGCAAGGAGCTGGAGGCCGCGCCGGCGGACGAACGCGACGCGCTCTTCCGCCAGCTGGTGGCACAGGCCATCGCCGCCGGCGAGGCGCTGAACATGGCGAGCCACCTCGAGATCGACGACGTGATCGACCCGGCCGACACGCGCGACTGGCTGCAGCGCGGGCTGCGTGCGGCGGCCGGCCGGCCGCTGCCGCCGCGGCGCGGCTTCGTCGACGCCTGGTGACCCCCGACGAAAGGACGACGATGTTCCGCACGACGATCGCCGGCAGCCTGCCGAAGCCCGCCTGGCTGGCCGAGACGCACAAACTGTGGCCGCGGTGGAAAGCAGAAGGGGCCGAACTGCAGCGCGCCAAGCTCGACGCGACGCTGCTGTGGATCAAGCTGCAGGAGGACGCCGGCCTGGACGTGATCGGCGACGGCGAGATGAGCCGCCAGCACTTCGTCCACGGCTTCCTCGAGCAGGTCGAGGGCATCGACTTCGTGCACAAGGTCGAGATGGGCATCCGCGCCGACCGCTACAAGGCGATGGTGCCGCAGGTGGTCGCGCCGCTCGCCTTGCGCGGCCGCGTGCACGAGGCCGAGGCGAAGCTGCTGCGCGCGCACACGACGCGCAAGATCAAGTTCACGCTGCCGGGCCCGATGACGATCGTCGATACCGTCGCCGACCGCCACTACGGCGACCGCGTGCGCCTGGCGATGGCCTTCGCCGAGCTGCTGAACCAGGAGGCGCTGGCGCTGCAGGCCGACGGCGTCGACGTGATCCAGTTCGACGAACCGGCCTTCAACGTCTACATGGACGAGGCCGCGAGCTGGGGCGTGGCCGCACTCGAGCGCGCGGCGCAGGGCCTGCGCTGCACGACCGCGGTCCACATCTGCTACGGCTACGGCATCGCCGCGAACGTCGACTGGAAGAAGACCCTCGGCCACGAATGGCGCCAGTACGAACGCGTGTTTCCGGCGCTGGCGCGGTCCGTCATCGACCAGGTGAGCCTGGAGTGCATCCACTCGCACGTGCCGCCGGAGCTGATGGCCCTGCTGCACGGCAAGGACGTGATGGTCGGCGTGATCGATGTCGCGAGCGACACGGTCGAGACGCCCGAGGAGGTGGCCGACACGATCGACACCGCGCTGCGCTGGGTGCCGCGGCAGCACCTGCTGGCATGCACGAACTGCGGCATGGCGCCGATGGACCGCGACGTGGCGCTGGCCAAGCTGCAGGCGCTGGCGCGGGGCGCGGCGCTCGCCGGGCAGCGGCACGGGCCGGGCTGAGGCGCAAGCGCGCTCGATCGCGGAGGACTGAAGGCTCGCTTCCGGCCCGGAGCTGTCCTTCGTCGTTGTGACCAAAGCAGCCACTGCGGCGCTTCAACGCGGCGCACGGGGCCGCCGACGGGGTGGCCAACTCCGTTCAGCCAAATTCTCATTCACTCCGTTGGCCACCCCGCCGTCGGCCCGTTCAGTGATGCGCCCAC
>JAFLDG010000324.1 GCA_017302495.1 Burkholderiales bacterium | reverse complement strand
ACCGCTGTGGGAGCGTTTCGAGGGCGCCGGCGACGTGCACGCCGGCCTGCGCGCGCAGATCGAGTCGATGGCGCCGCTGCACGACGTCGCGGTCCGTCCGCCCGACGGCGGCCACGGCACGCA
Organism: Burkholderiales bacterium; assembly: GCA_017302495.1. Lineage (GTDB taxonomy): Bacteria > Pseudomonadota > Gammaproteobacteria > Burkholderiales > Burkholderiaceae_C > Rubrivivax. Next base: position 4,713 of record JAFLDG010000324.1, on the reverse strand, counting down.
CTGGCTGCTGCGCGGCGTGCCGCGTTTCGACGGCGAGGGGCAGTTCGAGGGTTACGTCGGCACCGCGCGCGAGGCGCGCGCCGCGTTGCCGCCCGCGCCCGAAGCCGCCGCGCCGCCGCGCACACCGGCCGCGGCGACCGAACCGGCCGAACTGCTGAGCGAGCAGGCGGCCTTCAGCTACACGGTCACCCACGACCTGCGCGCGCCGATCCGCGTCGTCGAGGGCTTCGCCCGGATCCTGAAGGAGGACTACGGCCGTGCGCTCGACCGCATCGGCAACGACCACCTCGACCGGGTGCTCGCCGCCGCGGCGCGCATGAACCACATGATCGACGCCCTGCTCGCGCTGGCCCAGCTGTCGGCGCAGCCGCTCGCGCGCCAGCCGGTCAACCTGTCGCAGCTCGCCGGCTTCGTGCTCGACGACCTGCGCCGCAACGACCCGGCGCGCGCGGTCGACGTCGACGTCGCCCCGGGCCTCGTGGTCGAGGGCGACCCGACGCTGCTGCGGCTGGTGCTCGAGAACCTGCTCGGCAATGCGTGGAAATACACCGCGCGCACGCCGCAGCCGCGGATCGGCTTCGGCGCGGCGCTGCGCGACGGCCGGCGCACCTACACCGTGAGCGACAACGGCGCCGGCTTCGACATGCGCAACGCGGACCGGCTGTTCGGCGTCTTCCAGCGCCTGCACAGCGCGAACGACTACCCCGGCACCGGCGTCGGCCTGGCGTCGGTCAAGCGCATCGTGCGCCGCCACGGCGGCGAGGTCTGGGCCGAGGCCGAGCCCGGGCACGGCGCCCGGTTCCACTTCACGCTGGGCTGAGAGCCTGTGAAGACATGAATCGCGCCCGCGTGGGCCCCGGAAAGGGCCCAATCTAGGCGCGAAGCACAGCCGGGGCAGGGTCCCGGCGAAGCTTCGCAACGACGAGTGGGCCCGATCAGGGGCCCCACCCGAAGGGCCGGGGTACCCGAGGGCGCGGGCGGGCGTTGCGCTGCTTGCCCAGCCGCCCAGGCTGGGCTGCGCAGCGCGCCTACGCCGGCGCCCTCGGCCACCCCGGCGCGGGCGCGATTCATTTCTTCACAGGCTCTGACTCGAAAGGGGATCACGATGAACCGGGTCACCGACGCACCGTTCGTCACCACCACGCCCGCAGCCGCCGCGCCCGCGGGAGCGGTCGGCCACACCCACGCGCACGAATCCGCGCACCTGCACGTCACCGGCACCGCGACCTACGTCGACGACCTGCCCGAACTCGCCGGCACGCTGCATGCCGCGCTCGGCCTGGCGCCGGTGGCGCACGGCCGGCTGCGCGGCATCGCGGTCGACAAGCTGCGCGCGCTGCCCGGCGTGGTCGCCGTGATCACCGCCGCCGACATCCCCGGCGCGAACGAGTGCGGGCCGATCGTGCACGACGACCCGATCCTCGCCGACGGCGTCGTGCAGTACCTCGGCCAGCCGATGTTCGCGGTGCTCGCCGAGAGCCGCGACGCCGCGCGCCGCGCCGCCGCGCGTGCGAAGGAATTCGCCGACATCGAAGCGCTCGAGCCGGTGCTGACCGTGCGCGAGGCGCATGCGAAGCAGTCGTACGTCGTGCCGCCGATGCACCTGCTGCGCGAGTCCGCGCCCGGCGCGCTGCGGCGTGCGCTCGATTCGGCGCCGCGCAGGCTGCAGGGCACCTTCGTCCAGGGCGGGCAGGAGCAGTTCTACCTCGAAGGCCAGATCAGCTACGCGGTGCCGCTCGAGGACGGCGGCATGCGGGTGCACTGCTCGACGCAGCATCCGAGCGAGATGCAGCACGTGGTCGCGCACGCGCTCGGCGTCGCGTCGCACGCGGTGCTGGTCGAGTGCCGGCGCATGGGCGGCGGCTTCGGCGGCAAGGAATCGCAGTCGGCGATCTGGGCCTGCATCGCGGCCGTGGCCGCGCGCAAGCTGAACCGGCCGGTGAAGCTGCGCCCCGACCGTGACGACGACTTCATGGTCACCGGCCGGCGCCACGGCTTCGAGTTCGACTACGAGGTCGGCTACGACGATGCCGGCCGCATCCTCGGCGCCGAGGTGACGATGATCTGCAACGCCGGGTTCAGTGCCGACCTGAGCCCGCCGGTGATGACGCGCGCGATCTGCCACTTCGACAACGCCTACTGGCTGCCCGAGGTGTCGATCCACGGCTTCTGTGCGAAGACGAACACGCAGAGCAACACCGCGTTCCGCGGCTTCGGCGGCCCGCAGGGCGCGCTGGTGATCGAGCAGATCCTCGACTCGATCGCCCGCGAGCTGACGCTCGACCCGCTCGAGGTGCGGCGCGCCAACTTTTACGGCAAGACGACGCACAACGTCACGCCGTACCGGCAGACGGTGACCGACAACGTGATCCGCGAGCTGGTCGACGACCTGGTCGCCAGCTCGGACTACGAGGCGCGGCGCGATGCGGTCGCTGCCTTCAACGCGGCGAGCCCGGTGCTGAAGAAGGGCATCGCGCTGACGCCGGTGAAGTTCGGCATCTCGTTCAACGTCAACCACTACAACCAGGCCGGCGCGCTGGTGCACGTGTATCTGGACGGCTCGGTGCTCGTCAACCACGGCGGCACCGAGATGGGCCAGGGGCTGAACACCAAGGTCGCGCAGGTGGTGGCGCACGAACTCGGCATCCCGCTCGCGCGCGTGCGCTGCAGCGCGACCGACACCAGCAAGATCGCCAACACCTCGGCGACCGCGGCGTCCACCGGCAGCGACCTGAACGGCAAGGCCGCGCAGGACGCGGCGCGGCAGATCCGCGAGCGCCTGGCCGCGCTGGTCGCGAAGAACCACGGCGTCGACGCGCCGAGCGTGCGCTTCGAAGGCGGGCGCGTGCGCGCTGCGGGGGTGGACCTGGGCTTCGACGAACTGGTCGGCCAGGCCTACGTCGCGCGCGTGCAGCTGTGGAGCGACGGCTTCTACGCGACGCCGGGCCTGCACTGGGACCGCAAGACGCTGACCGGGCGCCCCTTCTACTACTTCGCGTACGGCGCGGCGGTGAGCGAGGTCGTGATCGACACGCTGACCGGCGAATGGAAGCTGCTGCGCGCCGACCTGCTGCACGACGTCGGCCGCTCGCTGAACCCGGCCATCGACATCGGCCAGGTCGAGGGTGCGTTCGTGCAGGGCATGGGCTGGCTCACGACCGAGGAGCTGGTCTGGCACCCGAAGACCGGCGCGCTGCTGACGCACGCACCGAGCACCTACAAGATCCCGACCGCGAACGACGTGCCGGCCGCGTTCCACACGCGGCTGTTCGACAACGGCAACGTCGAGGACAGCATCCACCGCAGCAAGGCGGTCGGCGAGCCGCCGCTGCTGCTGCCGTTCAGCGTGTTCTTCGCGATCCGCGACGCGGTGTCGGCCGCGGGCGGGCACGCGAAGCAGCCGGCGCTGAGCGCACCGGCGACGCCGGAGGCGATCCTGCGGGCGGTGAATTCGGTGCGTCGCGAGTAGCGGGTACTCATATCAATCGTCGGTCGCAGAGGGAAGCGCCTCCTGGCTAGGTTCGCGCGCAGTGCGAATCGTATGGATCTGGTCCTGCCACATTTCGATCGCCCGCGTGGAGAACCTGCCGAGGTGGTGCTCGTGATTGGCGTGGACAGCCAGAAGGAAAAGCACCTGCGCGGTGCCGAAGGCCTTCACGCTGGATGAACCGGTCCATGTGCGAAGCCGCGCGGCGAGGTCACAGGCAAAGACGTCGCGCGGCTTGCGCGGAAAGTGCTGGTAGATCAGCAGCGACTTACCCCTACGGCCAAGCTCGCCGATCTCGGCCCAGGTCACGTACTTGGACGAGCCCTTGCGTCCCACGGGTTTCGACGCGATCTCGATGCCATTGTCCGGATCGAGAAAGACCAGATCGGCTCGGTCGGCTGCGCTGAACAGGCGGCAACGCCAGGCCTCACGTGCCGCTTTCTCGTCGGGCACGATGTCGGAGAAGTAGGTTGCCGCGGGCAGCAGGGTCGAACGCTCGATCAATGCCACCTCCGGCCGCACACCATCACGCAACAGTTCCAGAAGCCCGGCGTGGAGTTCGGGGTCGTGCCTAGCCATGGGGCTGTTCGCAGCGAGATGCGATCTATGCCGACCATCGCTGCTGCCGTCGTCCGGGGTCAGCATCCAGGCGACCAGCAGGCGGAGGTCGCCGCTCGCGACCAGTGCCCGCAGCAACCCGTACTTGCGGTAGTCGTTGACGTCGCCGAAGTACTGGTTCTTCATGTGCGGATGCTGTGCGTCGGATTGCGCCGGATGCGCGCGTTGACGAGCAGCCTCCGCGTCCTGGTGACCTTGTCCGTCGATTGATGCGATCGCGGCTTCATCGCCCGCGCCCCCGAAACGGCCCGGCATCGCAGCGGTCGTTGGTCAGGTCGCATGCCTGCCCCATCCACTCGTAGAAGCGCCGCGGGTCGCCGTCGATCGCCAGGATCACGCGGCGCACGGTGGAGAACTGGCGCAGCGTACGCTCGATCGCGGTGTTGAACTCGGCCGCGCCGCAGCTCGAGGTGGCGCCGGCGAGCGAAGCACGCAGGTCGTTCAGGTCGACGTAGGCGGTGCCGTGCTCGATGTGCACCCGCTTCAGCAGCCCGGCCGTGGCGGCGGAGAAGGGCGACCGGTAGCCGGCGGCGCGCTCGGCCTCGGTCGGCCCGGCGAAGAGCTGCCGCAGCGCGGCCGTGGCCACGGCCGCGGTCGGCGGCACCTCG
>JAFLDG010000323.1 GCA_017302495.1 Burkholderiales bacterium | reverse complement strand
GCCCGGCGCGACCGGGCTTCGGCGTCGTTCGGCATGCCGCCTCTTCGGCCGCAACCGCGGCGGACTGATGGCGCGGCGGGCGCACCGGGGCCGGTGCTTCGTGCAGGAATGCGCCGGTGGCCACGGCCCGCAACGCCGGCTCGCCCACAATCGCACGCTGCGATGCGCCTGTTCTCGACCCGCGACCGGCCGGTCCACCTCGGCCCCTTCCCGCTCGAGCGGCTCGCGCGCCGGGCCGACGCGCCCGACCTCACGCAGGTCGCGCCGATGCGCGCGCTGGCCTTCGACGCGGTCGATCCGCTGTCGATCGTGCCGGCAATCGCGCGCTTCCAGGCGATGTTCGACCTGGTGCGCGACGGGCCGGTGCAGGCCGCGCCGGCCGAGATTCCCGACGACCCGGCCGAACGTTGCCGGCACCTGAAGGGCGCGGCCTACTACTTCGATGCGTCGATGGCCGCGGCCTGCGCGCTGCCGCCCGAAGCCCGGCTGGCCGAGCCGATCCGCAACCCGCAGGTCGCCGCGCTCGGCGCCGAACTCGAGCGCAGCCAGCCGAAGAGCTTCGCCGCCGGGCTGGACATGATCCTCGCCGACGTGCTGGACTCCGCCCGCAAGCCGCACGGCCCGATCGCGCACCACGGCCACGCGCTCGTGCTGCTGGTCGAGTTTGCGCGCGACCCGCGGCCGGGCGAGCCGGGCTGCGACTGGATCCACGGCGCGCAGGCGCAACGCGCGGCCGTTCTCGCCGCGCAGGTTGCGGTGCTGCTGTCGAGCTACCTGCGGCTGCTCGGCCACGAGGCGCGCGCGCACAGCGCCACCTGCAGCGAGGTCGACCTGAACCGGCTCGCGGTCGCCGCGGGCCTGGCGCTGCCCGATCTGCACAACCCCTACGTCGGCCGGCGCTACGGCCTGGCCGCGGTCACGACCACGCTCGCGCTCGCGGCCGACGCGCCGCTGGCCGAACCGACGGCCGCGCAGCGCCGGCATTCGCACGGCCTGGCCTGGTGGAGCGGCCGCGCCGCCGCGCGCAGCGGGCACGAGGGCGAGCCCTTCGCGAAGCGCGACTTCCGCCTCGGCGCCTACCCGTTCGAGACCCTGAGGCGCGTGGCCGAGCCCACCACCTTCATCGACCACGAACGCGTGCCGCGTTTCCCGAAGCGCGCCGACTTCTTCGCCCGGGCGCTGTTCGGCGACCTCGGCCCTGCGGTGCAGGCCGACGCGAAGAACGCGCACTACGTGATGAAGAGCCCGATCGGCGCCTGCGCCCGGCGTGCGCTCGGCGCGCTGCTGCTGCTGCAGTTCGGCGACGCACGCGCACCGGCCTCGCCGACCACCGCCGACCCGCAGCGCAACGCCGACAACCTGAAGGCGACCGGCTACTGGCTCGGCATCGACGCCGCCGGCATCTGCGCGGTGCCCGAGTGGGCCTGGTATTCGCACGACGCCGGCGGCAACGAGCTTCCGGCCTACCACGCGAACGCGCTGAACCTGCTCGTCGACCAGGGCCACGAGACGATGGCCGGCGCGAGCGGCGACGACTGGATCAGCGTCGCGCAGAGCATGCGTGCGTACCTGCGCTTCTCGCTGCTCGGCGGCATCGTCGCCGAGCAGATTCGCCGGCTCGGCTTCTCGGCGCGTGTGCACTCGGTGCTCGACGGCGACGTGCTGCAGCCGCCGCTGCTGCTGCTGTCCGGCCTGGGCGAGGTCAGCCGCATCGGCGAGGTGATCCTGAACCCCTTCCTCGGCCCGCGGCTGAAGAGCGGCGCGGTCACCACGGACATGCCGATGACGGCGGACGCGCCGATCGACTTCGGCCTGCAGCGCTTCTGCGAACAGTGCCGCAAGTGCGCACGCGAATGCCCGAGCGGCGCGATCACCGCCGGCCCGAAGCTCGTCTACAACGGCTACGAGATCTGGAAGAGCGATGCCGAGAAGTGTGCGCGCTACCGCATCACCAACGCCGGCGGCGGCATGTGCGGCCGCTGCATGAAGACCTGCCCGTGGAACCTGGAAGGCCTCGCCGCCGAGGCGCCGCTGCGCTGGGCCGCGGTGCACCTGCCGGCCACTGCACCGTGGCTCGCGCGGCTCGACGATGCACTCGACCGCGGCGCGATCAACCCGGTGAAGAAGTGGTGGTGGGACATCGAGCTCGACCGCGCGAGCGGGCGCTACGTGCGCGCGCACGAGACGCATGCGCGCGGGCTGCAGAAGGATCTGGTGCTGCGCCACGAGGACCAGACGCTCGCCGTCTACCCGGCCGACCGGATGCCGCCGCCCTGGCCGGTGCCGTGGCCGGTGGACCGCGACGAGGGCATCGCGCGCTACCGCGCGCTGCTTACCCCAGAGCAGTACCGCGCGCGGCTTGCCGCCGGCGACACGGCCGGGCTGGTACCGCCGTTCCGCGTGCCCGACGGCGAGCCGCCGGTGTTCCCGGTGCGGCTGGTGCGGCGCGAGGAGATGGCCGCCGACATCGCGCGCTACGAGTTCGCGGCCGACGACGGCGGCGCGCTGCCTGCGTTCGACGCCGGCGCGCACGTCGACGTCGTGATCGCGCCGGAGTACCAGCGCGCCTACAGCCTGGCCGGCGACCCGGCCGACCGCAGCCGCTGGGTGCTGGGCGTGCTGGCCGAACGCGCCGGGCGCGGCGGCTCGGCGCTGATGCACCGCGCGTTCCGCGAAGGCCGGCGCGTGTTCGTGAGCCGGCCGCGCAACCACTTCCCGCTGGCCGAGGACGCCAGCTTCTCGCTGCTCTTCGCCGGCGGCATCGGCATCACGCCGCTGCTCGCGATGGCGCACCGGCTGCACGCGCTGGGTCGGCCCTTCACGCTGCACTACAGCGCCGCCGGCCGCGCCGGCGCCGGCTTCGTCGACGAGCTGGCGCGGGTGCCCTGGGCCGACCGGGTGCACTTCCACTTCAAGGACGAAGGCCGGCGCGCCGACCTCGAGACGCTGGTGCCGCCCTACGAAACCGGCATGCACCTCTACACCTGCGGCTCGCCGCGCTACATGGACGGCGTGTTCGACGCGGCCGCGCGCCGCGGCTGGCCCGAGGACGCGCTGCACCGCGAGTACTTCAGCGTGCCCGAGGCGCCGGCCCGGCAGAACCACCCGTTCGTGCTGAAGCTGCAACGCAGCGGCCGCACGGTGCAGGTGCCGGCCGAGCGCAGCGCCACCGAAGCGCTGGCCGAGGCCGGCATCGCCGTGCCCACCAAGTGCAGCGACGGCCTGTGCGGCGTCTGCGCCACCGGCTACGACGCCGCAGCCTCCGGCGCAGTGGAGCACCGCGACTTCGTGCTCTCGCGCCGCGAGCGCGAGCACAAGCTGATCCTGTGCTGCTCGCGCGCCGCGCAGCCCGGCGGCGTGCTCGCGATCGACCTCTGATACGAACTCGCGTTCAATCGCAGAGAACCGGCAACCCGCTCACGGCCCTGAGTTGTCCGTCGTCGTTGTGACGAAAGCAGCCACTGCGGCGCTTCAACGCGGCGCACGGGGCCGCCGACGGGGTGGCCAACTCCGTTCAGCCAAATTCTCATTCACTCCGTTGGCCACCCCGCCGTCGGCCCGGCCTGTGGTGCATCTACGCCGCCTCCGTCCGGACGAGCCAAGCGTCTTCGCGTTGGTGCCGGAGCGCGCAGCCGGTGCCGGCAAAGGCGAGGAGGGGGCGGCCGACGGAGTGAATGAGAATTTGGCTGAACGGAGTCGGCTGCCCCCTCCTCGCCTTTGCCTCTCGGTCGCAACAGCGGCGAAACGGGAACAGCAGACCTCCCGAACACCCGCTCCGGGCCGCAAACGGCCCCTCGGCTCCTACATCTTTGAACGCGAACGGGTATGAGTGCCCCCTGGGCCGGGCGGTGCCCGGCCCGCCCCCCGGTGGGGGTCAAGCAAAGTGGCAAAGCCACATTTGCTTGAGAGCGCGCCCACGGCTGGCCACGGCGGCGGGGTGCGACACCGCTGCGGCGAGGCATCGCGCCTGTCGCCCGGAGGACGCCCGGCGAAACCCGGCTCTGCGATCATCGCCATCCGATCCATCGCGGGGAGCGCGCATGAACCTGTTCGACCTGAGCGGCCGGGTGGCCGTGATCACCGGCTCGTCGCGCGGCATCGGCCGCGCGATCGCCGAGCGCTTCGCCGAGCACGGCGCGAAGGTCGCGATCTCGTCGCGCAAGCTCGACGCCTGCGGCGAGGTCGCCGACGCGATCAACGCCCGCCACGGCGCCGGCCGTGCGATCGCGGTCGCGGCCAACATTTCGTCGAAGGAGGCGCTGCACCGCCTCGTCGACGAGGCCACGGCGCAGCTCGGCCCGATCGACCTGCTGGTGTGCAACGCCGCGGCGAACCCGTACTACGGGCCGATGGCCGGCATCAGCGACGAGCAGTTCCGCAAGGTGCTCGACAACAACATCCTGTCGAACCACTGGCTGATCGGCATGGTCGCGCCGGGCATGTGCGAGCGCCGGCGCGGCTCGATCGTGATCGTCTCGTCGATCGGCGGGCTGCGCGGCTCGGGCATCCTCGGCGCGTACTGCATCAGCAAGGCCGCCGACCTGCAGCTGGCGCGCAACCTCGCGGTCGAATACGGCCCTTACGGCGTGCGCGTGAACTGCATCGCCCCGGGCCTGATCCGCACCGACTTCGCGCGCGCGCTCTGGGAAGACCCCGAGCTGCTCGCCCAGCGCACCGCGACCACGCCGCTGCGCCGCATCGGCGAGCCGGACGAGATCGCCGGCGCCGCGGTCTTCCTGGCGTCGCCGGCCAGCACCTTCATGACCGGACAGGTGATCGTCGTCGACGGCGGCGTCACCGTCGCCTGAAGGCGCCGCGAGTGGCCGGGCGCGGGCCCCGCTCGCCGGCGCTCTCGG
>JAFLDG010000322.1 GCA_017302495.1 Burkholderiales bacterium | reverse complement strand
CGGCGGCAGCACGACCCGCTGCACCGAGGTGGCCTCGTCGGCGTCCAGCGGCACGACCGGCTCGGTCGCGAACAGCCTCACCTCGCCCGGGCCCGGCGCCGCACCGAAGCGCTCGCGCAGACCCGGCAGCCGCGTCGGCGGCGCCGACGCGTACTCGGCATCGAGCAGGCCGCGGATGCTGCCGACGATCTCGCGCGCGCAGGCGCCTTCCGCGACGCTCGTGCCCAGGCCGGCGGCGCGCAGCAGCTGCACCACCTTCGGCAGCGCCTCGAGGCCGAAACTCCGCGCCTCGTGCACACCGCTGCCGGCGATCGCCTCGACGCCGGTCAGCACCTCGAAGCCCAGCGCGTCGAGGAACAGCCCGCCCTCGAAGCGGTTGTGCAGCCGGTAGAACATCAGGTTCAGCGAGCGGCCCTGGTTGATGTTGCGCAGCGTCGCGGTGGTCTCGTCGGTGTTCGAGACCGTCGTGCGCGACGAGCTGCTCACGCTGACCTCTTCCTTGTTCTGCCGGTTCACCGCCTGCGACGCCTTCTTCGCGACCTTGTTGATCGCCTGGCTGAAGTCCTTCAGCGAACTGCTGGTGCCGCCGCTGGCGCTGGCCTCGGCGGTGCAGCCGAAGTAGCTGCCCGACACCGAGGTGCTGAACTGCATGTTGCTCGACGACTCCTGCTCGCGCCGGGTCTGACTCTCCATCTCGGAGGACAGGTCGTTGCTCTCGCTGCGGCTGAGCTCGAACATCGAGGTCGAGCTGCGGCTGACCGTGGTCTCCTGCTCGAAGCGCCGCGTGATCTTGACCTGCCGCTCCTCGCCGGGCGCCAGGTTGATCGAGCTGACGAGTTCGCCGAGGTGGGTGCCCGACCAGGCGACGCGGTACGACAGCGACTCGGTGAGCGCGAGCCGCGGCGGGCTGGTGGGCAGCGTGCCGGGCAGCGGGCGCAGGAAGACCGCGTACTTGGTCAGCAGGCGCTGCCCGGTCAGCGAATCCTCGACGACCGGCAGCAGCACCACGCACTGGCGGCGGAAGGCCTCGTCGTTCAGGCACAGGTCCATCACCTGGCGCAGCGTGCGGCCGTCGGCCGTGACGAAGCCGGCCGGGGTCTTCTCGAACACGAACACCTGCCGGCCCTCGCGCAGCCAGGCCGAGCGCTTCTCGCTGACGAGGTCGCGCAGCAGGTCGACCTCCTGGTAGGCGTCGACCACCTTCTCCTGCGCCACGGCTACGAGCCGCCGGCTGCTCCACCAGTGCGGCCGCACCGACACGTAGTCGGTCCAGGTCACCGTGCGCCGCATCGTCGTGTAGAGCTTGCCGCGGCGCAGCTGCAGCGGCTTGCCGTCGGCCCCGGTCACCTGGCGCTCGGCGGCCTCGTTGAAGAGCAGGAAGCCGAGCCGGCCCGCGTCGGCGACGAGCCGGTCGATCTGCCGGCGCACGTCGAAGTCCTCCATCTCCAGGCGCAGCACACGCTGCTGCAGCGCCTCCAGCTCGTCGCTGTTCATCGAGGTCGACACGATCCGGTCGACCAGCCGGCCGGTGGCGGCGGCGACACTGGCCTTGACCGCCTGGGTGAAGCCCTGGAGCAGCGCCAGCTCCTCGTAGCGGCGCGCGATCAGCGCCGGGCGCAGGTCGATCTCCTGGAACTCGGTGTAGTACCTGGCGGCATCCTCGGCGCGGTCGAAGATCAGCTCGATGCCTTCGACCTTGCCCCAGGCCTGCAGGTAGCGCTCGCACGTGCCGAAGTCGTCGGCCGCGAGCGGCTGGTCCGCGCTGTCCGCCAGCAGGTACCAGCGGCCGCTGCTGCCGTGGCGGATCGCGAAGCCGCGCGTCACGGGCTCGCTCAGGTTCGCGACGCTGAAATTGGTGCGGAAGAAGGCCGGCGGGTTCGGCGGCACGGCGCGCAGCCGCTGCGGGTCGTCGAGCGGCCCCTTGCCGTCCTGCCACAGCCGGGCCGGGTCGTCGACGCCCCAGGCGGCCTCGAAGTGCGCCCGCAGCGCGCCGGCGGCATCGACGTGGCCGAGACGATCCCACGGGATTTCGACCTCGCGCTTGCGCTGGAAGCTCAGTGCCGGCGGCGAGTTGATCGCGCTGTCCGGCGGATCGATCTCGAGGCTTTGCTGCAACGCGGCGGAACCTTCGATCCGGACCCCGGCCTCCGCCGGGTCGAAGGCGGTGAAGATCGAACTGGCCATCTGAACCTCCCTGCCCGGCCTGGCGTGATCGAACCGTGGGGCGCGTCTCGGCGCGCTTCCCGGCATCGCCGCCCGGCAACCTCGAAACCCGCGCTGCGCGCGGCCCGATCGCCGGTGGCAGGCCTACTCTAGTGAGATCCGGACGGCGCCCGTTGACCTGCCTCAAGCGCCCGCGTCGGCGCGCTTCAGCAGCACGTGCTGCGCCAGCCCCGATGCCTCATGGCGCGTGCAGCGAAAGCCGAGCGCGCCCAGGTCGATGCCGGCGAGCAGGGCCTCGCCGCGGCCCAGCAGCACCGGCGACTGCACCAGGTGCATCTCGTCGACCAGCCCGGCCTGCAGGTACTGGCGCACGGTGGCGACACCGCCGCCGATGCGCACGTCCCGGCCGGCCGCGGCGTCGCGGGCGCGCTGCAGCGCCTCGTGGATGCCGCCGCCGACGAAGTGGAAGACCGTGCCGCCCTGCATCTCGAGCGCCGGCCGCGCATGGTGCGTCAGCACGAACACCGGCACGTGGTACGGCGGCTCGTCGCCCCACCAGCCGCGCCAGCTTTCGTCGGGCCAGGGCCCGCGCACCGGGCCGAACATGTTCCGGCCCATGATCCACGCGCCGACGTTGTCGAAGCTGCGCCGCGCCCAGTCGTCGTCGATGCCGGGGTCGCCGCTCGTGCCGTCGCCCGCGACGTGCATCGCGGCGAAGGTGCGCGTGTGCAGCATCCACCGGTGCAGCCCCAGGCCACCGACGCCGAGCGGGTCCTGCAGGCTCTGCTCGGGCCCGGCGCCGAAGCCGTCGATCGACAGCGCGAACGCGCGCACCACGAGCTTCGCCATCGCCTCACCCTCCCGGTGCGGCCAGGCGCCGCCGCTCGGCCACCTGCAGATGGCACCACGCGGCAGGCAGCGCGCCCGGGTCCAGCCCTGCGGCGCGCACGCGCTGCAGCATGTCGCCGACGATGTGCGCGCCTTCGGTCGGGCCGCCGGACTCGAGGTCGCGTTGCATCGATGCGGTGAGCTTCGACGCCGGGTCGCCCCACATCGCACGGAAGCCGGCGCTGGCCGCCGCGCGCGGCGGGTAGCCCGCGGCGGCGGCGGCGCCTTCGCAGGCGGCGAAGGTCTGCGCGAACAAGGCCGCGCCGTCGTCGGTGTGCAGGATGTCGCCCACCGTGCCGCGCATCAGGCAGGTCAGCGCCGCGAGCGTGGCCAGGCCGCTGAACTTCTCCCACAGCGCGCGCATCATCTCCTCGTCCAGCGCCACGTCCACCGGCGTGCGCCCGAGCAGATCGTGCAGCGCCTGCAGCTTGGGCAGCGCCTCCGGCGCCGTGCCGGGCAGGCCACCGAAGACGATGCGGTGGAACGGGCCGAGCTGATGCACCACGCCGTCGCCCGTCAGCGTGGCCGGTATGCCGCAGCTGCCGCCGGCCACGCGCGCCGGGTCGAAGGCGGCGCACAGGCGGTCGATGTGGGCGAGGCCGTTGAGCAGCGGCACCACCGTGGTCTGCGGCCCGATCGCAGGCGCGATCGACTCGATCGCCGCGTCCAGGTCGTAGGCCTTGCAGGTCAGCAGCACCAGGTCGGCCGGCGTGTCGAGCTGCTCTTGCAGCACGGTCTGCACCGGCAGCGTGAAGTCGCCGTGCGGGCTGCGCACCACCAGGCCGGCGGACTGCAACTGCGCCTGCCGCCGCGGCCGCACCAGGAAGGCGACATCGGCGCCGGCCTGCACCAGACGCCCGCCGAAGTAGCCGCCGATCGCGCCGGCGCCCAGGACCAGGATCTTCATCGCGGCTCGTTCTCCCGTCGGGGCCGCGCCGTCGGCGCGGCGGAACCCGGTGCCCACTGTAGACGCTGCGGCCCGGCGGGCGCTGCGCGGCCGCCGGGTCCGGCTGCCGCCGCCTACGGCTCGATCAGCCCCCAGCGCAACGCGATCAGCGTCAGCTCGCTCTGGTTCGTGGCGCCGAGCTTCTGCTTGACGTGGTAGAGGTGGGTGCCGACCGTGCTCGGCGAGAGCTTCAGGTTCTCGGCGATCTGCGCCACCGTCATGCCGCGGGCGAGCTGCAGGAAGACCGAGAACTCGCGCTCGCTGAGCTGCTCGGCCGGACTGCGGTCGGCGCCGGGCGCGGCCGTGGCCAGCGCCTGCGCGGTGCGCGCATCGACGTAACGCTGGCCCCGCGCCACTGCGCGCACCGCGGCGATCAGCTCGTCCGGCGCGCTGCGCTTGGCGAGGTAACCCATCGCGCCGGCGCGCAGCGCGCGCCGCGGGTGTGCGGTGTCCTCGTGCGCCGACAGCGCCAGCACGCGCGCCTTCGGGTCCTGCGCGAGGATGCGGCGCAGCGCCTCGAGCCCGCCCATGCCGGGCATCGACAGGTCCATCACGACGACGTCGGGCGCCGCGCGCGCATAGTCCCGGCAGGCCTGCTCGCCGGTGTCGGCCTCGGCGGCGACCTCGACCTGCGCGTCCGCCAGCAGCATGCGGAAGCCCATGCGCACGAGCACGTGGTCGTCGACCAGCATCACCCGGATCATGCCGCGGCCTCCGGCGCCGGCTCCCGCGGCAGCTCCAGCGTCAGCCTGACACCGCGCCCGCCCTCGGCCGGCGCCACGTCGAAGCGGCCGGCCA
>JAFLDG010000321.1 GCA_017302495.1 Burkholderiales bacterium | reverse complement strand
CCGGCTCCAGGGCCGCACGCTGGACGTGCTGCCGCTCGACGCGGACGAGATCGCCGCCTGCGAGCCGGTGTACGAGACCTTCCCGGTCGCGGCTGCGCGCGTTGTCGCGCGAGCGCGCATCGGCGGCCGGCGCCGGCGCGGTCTCGGGGGCCGCCGGCGCCGCGGGCGACGTGCCGGGCGCGCCCCCCGTCTGCTGCATCAGCCGGTCCAGCGGCAGGTACAGCAGGTTCGAGCCGCTGCGGCTGTCGACCATCACCTTGCTGACGTTGGAGAACACCTGCTGCATGGTGTCGATGTACATGCGGTCGCGGGTCACGGCCGGTGCCTTCTTGTATTCGTCGACGACGACGCGGAAGCGCTCGGCGTCGCCCTCGGCCATCGACACCACGCGCGAGCGGTAGCCCTCGGCCTCCTCGCGCAGCCGGGCGGCGGTGCCGCGGGCGCGCGGGATCACGTCGCTGGCGTAGGCGTCACCCTCGTTCTTGAAGCGGTCGCGGTCGGCGGTGGCCTTGACCGCGTCGTTGAACGCCGCCTGCACCTGGTCGGGCACCGCGACCTGCTGGACGTTGACGTTGACCACCTGGATGCCGGTGTTCAGCCGGTCGAGCTGCGCCTGCACCGAGTTCAGCAGGTCGCTGGCGAGCACGTCGCGCGCCTGGTACAGCACCGCGTCGACGTTGCTGCGGCCGACCACCTCGCGCACCGCCGATTCGCTGGCCTGGATCACGGCCTCGTCGGGGTTGCGGTTCTCGAACAGGAAGGCACGCGCGTCCTTCAGCCGGTACTGCACGGTGAAGCGGATGTCGACGATGTTCTCGTCCTGCGTCAGCATCGACGAGTCGCGCAGCCCGGTCGCCGGCACCGGCGTGTTGCGGCCCATCTCGACCGAGCGCAGCTGCGTCACCGGCACCACCTCGTGCGCCTGGAACGGGTACGGGAAGCGCCACTTGATGCCGGCATCCACCGTGTACGCGTAGCGGCCGAAGGAGGTGACCACCGCCTGCTGGCCTTCCTGGACGATGAACACGCCGCTGCCCAGCCACACCAGCGCGACCACGCCGCCGATCAGCCCGGCGCCGATCCCGGCGCTCTTCAGGTTCGGCTGGAACGGCGGGCCGCCGTCGCCGTCGGGCCGCTCGGGCAGCCGGCCCGGCCGCTGACCCTTGCCGCCGAACATGCCGCTGAGCTTGCGGTTGAAGTCGCGCCACAGTTCGTCCAGGTCCGGCGGGCCGTCGTTGCGGCCGGCCAGCACGAGCGTGTCGCCGCCGCGCCGGCGCCGCGGCCCGCGCAGCACGCCGGCGATCAGCGCGGCCAGCGCACGGAACACGTCGGCCGGCGTGGCGGCCCGCGGGTCGGACATCGGTTCAGGCATGGTGGGTGGAACTTCGTGGGAGGGCGGGCGCGCCGGACTCCGAATCCTGGCCCGGAATCACGCCGGCCCCGTCAGCTTGGGGCGGCCGCCGCGCGTTCAAGTGGGCTTCCACCGTCCGCGCCAGCAACTCGCGCAGGTGCTCCAGCCCGGCACCGCCGGCGGCGCTGACGAAGACCCGGCGCACACGCGTGCCGTCGGGCCGCTCGAACCAGTCGACCGGCCGGCGCGGCGCCCGGTCGGGCTCGAGCAGGTCGCACTTGTTGAAGACGACGATCTGCGGGATCGCGGCGGCGCCGATCTCGGCGAGCACGCGCTCCACGTCGCCGACCTGCTCGGGCCAGTTCGGGCTCGACGCGTCGACCACGTGCAGCAGCAGGTCGGCGTCGGCTGCCTCCTGCAGCGTCGCCTCGAAGGCCTCGACCAGCTTGTGCGGCAGGTCGCGCACGAAGCCGACGGTGTCCGACAGCGAGGCCGAACCGGCCGCATCGCCGAGCCAGAGCGCGCGCGTGGTCGTGTCGAGGGTCGCGAACAGCTGGTCGGCGGCGAGCGCACGCGCCTTCGCCAGCGCGTTGAACAGCGTCGACTTGCCGGCGTTCGTGTAGCCGACGAGCGAGATGCGGAACACGCCGCCGCGCTCGCGCGCCCGGCGCTGCGTCGCGCGCTGGCGCTTGACGCGCTCGAGCCGCGCCGAAACCGACTTGATGCGCTCGCCGATCATGCGCCGGTCGAGTTCGATCTGGGTTTCGCCCGGGCCGCCGCGCAGGCCGATGCCGCCGCTCTGGCGCTCGAGGTGGGTCCAGCGCCGCACCAGCCGCGTCGCCAGGTACTGCAGCCGGGCGAGTTCGACCTGCAGCTTGCCCTCGTGGCTGCGCGCGCGGTCGGCGAAGATGTCCAGGATCAGCCCGGTGCGGTCGCTGACCGCGACGCCGAGGTGGCGCTCGAGGTTGCGCTGCTGCACCGGGCTCAGGGCCTGGTCGAAGATGACCCCGGCCGCGCCGCCGGCCTCGACCGCGGCCTTGATCTCGTCGGCCTTGCCGCTGCCGACGAACAGCGCGGCATCCGGCGCGCGCCGGCGGGCGACGATGCGCGCGACCGGCGCGTCGCCGGCCGACTGGGCGAGCTGGGCCAGCTCGTCCAGCGTCGGATCGAAACCGGCCGCGCCCAGGTCGACGCCGACGAGCACGACGCGCGTCGCGCCGGGCGCCGCCTGCACGGATGCTGCGGGGATCAAGGGCGGGCTGGGCTCGGGGGCTCGGGCAGACGCGTTCAGCCGGCCGCGCCGGGTTCGCCGGCCTGGAAGTTGACGGCCCGGCCGGGCACCACGGTCGAGATCGCGTGCTTGTAGACCATCTGCGTGACGGTGTTGCGCAGCAGCACCACGTACTGGTCGAAGCTCTCGATGTGGCCCTGGAGCTTGATGCCGTTGACCAGGTAGATCGAGACCGGCACGTGCTCCTTGCGCAGCAGGTTCAAAAAGGGATCCTGCAACAACTGCCCTTTATTGCTCACGATATGCTCCGTGATGAGGTTTTTCGGGAAGCAGGGACCTTAACACAGCCCCGCATCCCCCACGATGCAGTGCAGCATCAGCGCCCGCGGGCTTTGTCGCGGTCGAACGGGTTCTGCGACGAGCGCAGCTCCAGCCGCACCGGCGTGCCCACCAGCTTGAAGTGCTCGCGCAGCCGCCCCTCGAGGTAACGCCGGTAGGCGTCGCCCAGGTGCTCGAGCGCGTTGCCGTGGATCACGACGATCGGCGGGTTCATGCCGCCCTGGTGCGCATAGCGCAGCTTCGGCCGGAAGCGGCCGACCCGCGGCGGCGCCTGGTGCTGCACCGCCTCGTGCACGAGCCGGGTCAGCACCGGCGTCGGCAGCTTGCGCGTCGCCGAGGCATGCGCGTCGCCGATCGCCTTCCACAGCGGCCCGAGCCCCTGGCGCTTCAGCGCCGAGATCTTCAGCACCGGCGCATAGCGCAGGAAGGCCAGGCGCTGCGCGAGCGCGCGCTCGAGCATCTCGCGCTGGTAGGCGTCGGTCGCGTCCCACTTGTTCAGCGCCACCACCACCGCCCGGCCGGCGTCGACGATGTAGCCGGCGATGTGCGCATCCTGCTCGCCGATGCCCTGCGTGGCGTCGAGCAGCAGCACGACCACGTTCGCATCGGCGATCGCCTGCAGCGTCTTGACCACCGAGAACTTCTCGACCGCCTCGAATACCCGCCCCTTGCGCCGCAGGCCGGCGGTGTCGATCAGCTCGAAGCGGCGGCCGCCGTGTTCGAAGGGTACGTGGATCGCGTCGCGCGTCGTGCCCGGCTGGTCGAAGGCGATCAGCCGCTCCTCGCCGAGCCAGGTGTTGATCAGCGTCGACTTGCCGGCGTTCGGCCGCCCGGCCACCGCCAGCCGGATCGGCCGGTCGTCGTCGCAGGCGTCCTCGTCCACCGCCTCCGGCTCGGCCGGCGGCAGGTGCTCGAACGCGGCCTCGACCAGCCGGCGCACCCCCTGCCCGTGTGCGGCCGAGACGGGAATCGGCTCGCCCAGGCCGAGCTCGTGGAACTCGGCCAGCCGCGGCGAGTCGGCCATGCCCTCGGCCTTGTTCACCGCGACGAGCACGCGCCGGCCGGTGCTGCGCAGGAAGCGGGCGATCTCCTCGTCGTGCGGCGCGAGCCCGGTGCGCGCGTCGAGCACGAACACCACCACGTCGGCCTCGGCCACCGCCGCCTTCGTCTGCCGCGCCATCGCCTGGACGATGCCTTCGCGCGCCGTGGGCTCGAAGCCGCCGGTGTCGATGACGATGAACTCGCGGCCGTCGATGCGCGCATCGCCGTAGTGCCGGTCGCGCGTCAGGCCGGCGAAGTCGGCGACGATCGCATCGCGGCTGCGCGTCAGCCGGTTGAACAGCGTCGACTTGCCGACGTTCGGCCGGCCGACGATCGCGAGCACCGGCTTCATGCGTCGCCCTGCCGTCCTATTGCGGCCGGAACGCGAACAGCCCGCCCTTGCGCGTGACCACCAGCAGCGTCGTGCCCGACAGCACCGGCTTGGCGACCACCTCGGAGCCGTCGGTCGGCAGCACCAGCAGCGGCGCGCCGTCCTTGCGGTCGAGGAAGTGCACCTGGCCCTCGAGATCGCCGAAGACCACGGCGGGGCCGGCCACGGCCGGCGCGCTCAGCTGCCGGAACAGCAGCCGCTCGCTGGTCCAGGTGGTCTCGCCGTTGGCGGTCTTCCAGGCGACGATGCGGTCGGAGCCGTCGGCGCCGAACATCAATTCGGCGTCGCCGCCGATCGCCTGGATGCCGCCGGTGTTGCGGAACCACAGCAGCGTGCCGCGTTCCGCGTCGACGCAGCCGACCGCCGACTGGAACGCCCGCGCGCACAGGCGGTTGTCCACGCGCGTCGCCGGGCCGATCACGTCGGCCAGCCGCTCGACCTCGTTCGTGCCGCGCG
>JAFLDG010000320.1 GCA_017302495.1 Burkholderiales bacterium | reverse complement strand
AACACCTGGTCACCCCTGCCCTTCTCGACCGGCGTGGCCTCGCCGGTAAGGTTGGCCTCGTCGGCGGCGCTCTTGCCGTCAGTCACGAGGCCGTCGGCGGGAAACGCCCCGCCCGGCCGCACCCGCGACCGATGGCCCGCCGGCCGATCCGCCGCCGGATCTGGCGCTGCAGCCCGACCCGGAGCCGAAGATCGAAGCGCTGCGCCCCGGCGGGCCGAACAAGCCGTACGAGCTGCTCGGCGAACGCTACGTGCCGCTGGCCGGCGACCAGCCGTTCGAGCAGACCGGGCTCGCGTCCTGGTACGGCCGCAAGTTCCATGGCCGCCGCACCGCCAACGGCGAGGTCTTCGACATGTACGCGCTGAGCGCCGCGCATCCGACCCTGCCGCTGCCGAGCTATGCGCTGGTGCGCAACCCGCGCAACGGCCGCGAGATCGTCGTGCGCGTCAACGACCGCGGCCCCTTCGGCAGCCGCGACCGCATCGTCGACCTGAGCTACGCCGCCGCGGTGAAGCTCGGCGTCGAACGCGGCGTCGCGCCGGTGCAGTTGCGGCGGCTGACGCACGACGACATCCGCACCGGCCGCTGGCGCGGCGGGAGCCCCGCCTTGGCCGCGGCCGACCCGCCGCCGCGCCCGGCCGACGCGGAACCGACGGCGACGGCCGCGGCGGGTACGCCGGTTGCGACCTCGTTCGCCGTCGCGGCCATGCCGACCGCCCAGGTTGCGCCGCCGCCGGGCGCGAGCACCGCCGCCGCCCCGGTCGTGGCGGCGACGACGGCGCCAAACAACACGTCCACGCAGGCCGGACCGGCAGCCGGCGCACCGCGCGATCGGCCGTCCACGACGGCCGCCGCGGAAGGGCCCACCGTCGCGCCGTCGGCAACGGCCCCCTCGAGCGCAGCAACCGCCGCGGCCGACACACCCGCGCCGCGCGGCAGCGGGTTCTGGGTGCAACTCGGCGCCTTCGCCCGGCACGAGGGTGCGCTCGACCTGCGTGCGCAGCTCGCACGCGAACTGGCCTGGCTCGAGCACGCGCTCACGGTGCGCGGCGACCGTCGGCTGTACCGCGTCCAGGCGGGTCCCTTCCGGACGCAGGCCGAGGCACACGGCATCGCCGAGCGCATCCGCGCCACGCTGCAGACGCTGCAGCCGCTGGTGCTGCCGCCGCGCTGACGCCTGGCACCTGCGGCGCCGTCGCAACGGCGCGACGAGCTAGGTCTGCCCGATCGCGCCGCTTGTGGCCTACATTCCGGCGCCAAGAAACCGCGCCGTCACGCGGTACGTTGGAGGAGACGGGATGGCTGCCACCAAGACCGCCGCGGCGCCGCAGGCGCGCGGCCTCGCGCTGAACATCGGCCTGAACAGCGTCAGTGGCGCGCACTACGAGGGCTGGACCGGGCCGCTCGCGGCCTGCGAGTTCGATGCCAAGGACATGGCCGCGCTCGCCACCGGCCGCGGCTGCAAGGCCAGCGTGCTGCTGACGAAGAACGCGACGCGGGCGAAGGTGCTGGCCGGGTTGCGCAGCGCGGCCAAGACCCTGGTCAAGGGCGACTTCTTCCTGCTCAGCTTCTCCGGCCACGGCGGCCAGGTGCCGGATGTCTCGGGCGAGGAAGCCGACAAGCTCGACGAGACCTGGTGCCTGTGGGACGGCCAGCTGATCGACGACGAGCTGTACCTCGAACTCGGCCAGTTCGCCACCGGCGTGCGCATCCTGGTGCTGTCCGACAGCTGCCACAGCGGCACCGTCGTGCGCGCCGGCCCGCCGAGCGCCGGCGCGCCGCCGCAGATGCGCTCGAAGATGATGCCGCCGTCGGTGGGCCTGCGCACCTACGAGGCGCACAAGAGTTTCTACGACAAGCTGCAGCAGGACGTGGCCAAGGCCAGTGCCGGTACCGTGGTCGACCCGGACGAGGCGCTCGCCGGCGTCGCGGTCAGCACCCGGCTGACCAAGCTCGCGAAGCGCTTCCGGCCGCGCGCGATCCTGATCTCCGGCTGCCAGGACAACCAGAGTTCGTACGACGGCGACCACAACGGCGCCTTCACCGCCCGGTTGCTGACGGTCTGGAACCGCGGCAACTTCGACGGCAACTACGTCAGCTTCCACGCCCACATCAAGTCCGGCATGCCGGCGATACAGACGCCGAACCTGTACACGATGGGGCCGGTGGTCGGCTTCCTGAAGCAGAAGCCCTTCACCGTCTGAGCCCGCGCCGCGCCCGCGCGCCTCGCCCCCCGCCCGATCGCCGAGGAGACTGCCGTGTCCGACACCATCACCTTCGTCGTCCCCGGCCAGGCACAGGCCGCGTCGCCGGCCGCGCTCGGCCTGCGCGGCAGCGTGCGCGCGTCGGTGCAGGTCGGCGCGCGCCGCGGCGCCGGCGACCAGGTCCGGCTCGTCGCCAAGCCGGGCGAGGACGTGGTCGTGCTCAGCATCGTCAACGGGCCGACGCTGGTATTGCACCCGGCCGACGCGCGCGACCTGATGCGCGCCCAGGCCGGCCCCGGCACGCGCGCCGCGGCGGCCGACGCCGACGTGATCACCGTGCCGGCGCAGCTCGGCTGGCCCGGCCTGGAGCGCGGCCCGGCCACCGGCGCGACGCGCGGCTGGCTCGGCCAGGTGCTGCTCGGCGCGGTCGACGTGGTCAAGGGGCTGGTGTTCGACAAGGCGGTGGCCATCGCCGCCGCCGCGGTCACGGCCAAGGTCGACGGCCGGGTCGACGCCGGCGTCTACGAACTGGCACCGAGCGAGCTGCCGGCGCTGAAGAACAGCGGCCGCAAGCGCGACAAGCTGCCGCCGGCGGCCGACGGCGGGCCGCTGCTGGTGCTGGTGCACGGCACCTTCGTCGACACCGCGAGCACCTTCGGCAAGCTGTGGAGCCAGCATCCGCTGGCGGTGGCGACCTTGTTCTCGCACTACGGCGGCCGGGTCTATGCGCTCGACCACCCGACGCTGGGCGCGAGCCCGATCGCGAACGCGCTGACGCTGGTGCGCACGCTGCCGAAGGGCGCGAAGCTGCACCTGCTGACGCACTCGCGCGGCGGGCTGGTGGCCGAGGTGCTGGCGCGCGCCTGCGCCGGCGCGCTCACCGAAGAGGATCTCGCGCCGTTCGCCGATGCCAGGTACGCCCCGCACCGCGAGGAGCTGCGCGAACTGGTCAAGCTGGCACGGGCGAACGAGATCCAGGTCGAACGCGTGCTGCGCGTCGCCTGCCCGGCGCGCGGCACCCTGCTCGCGAGCCAGCGGCTGGATGCGTACCTGTCGGTGCTGAAGTGGGGGCTCGAGCTGGCCGGCCTGCCGGTGGTGCCCGAACTCGTCGACTTCCTGTGCGAAGTCGCGCAGCGCCGCACCGACCCGACCGAGCTGCCGGGGCTGGAGGCGATGACGCCCGACAGCCCGGTCGTGCAGTGGCTGAACGGCGGCGGCGAGCCGGTGCCCGGGCAGCTGCGCGTGCTCGCCGGCGACATCGAAGGCGACTCGGTGATCTCGTGGGTGAAGACGCTGCTCGCCGACGCGTTCTACTGGACGGACAACGACCTGGTCGTGCAGACGCGCTCGATGTACGGCGGCACGCAGCGCCAGCAATCGGGTGCGACCTTCGTGCTCGACCGCGGCGCGAAGGTCTCGCACTTCCGCTACTTCGTGAACCAGCGCAGCGTGCAGGCGGTGCTGGCCGGCCTGACCGAAGCGCAGCCGGCCGACTTCCGCCCGATCGGCCCGCTGTCGTGGGCCGGGCAGGACGCGAGCGGCACCCGCGCGGCAACCGCGATCGCGCGCTCGCGCGGGCCCGATGCCGCCGGCCGCCCGGCCGAGGCGCGGCCGGCGGTGGTGGTGCTGCCGGGCATCCTCGGCTCGAACCTGGCGCTCGACGGCAAGCGCATCTGGCTCGGCCTGCGTCTGGTCGGCGGCCTGAAGCGCCTGGCCTGGGACCCGGCCACCGCCGCGCGCGTGACGCCCGACGGCGCGATCGGCCTGAGCTACGACGACCTGATCGACCACCTCGCCGACACGCACGAGGTGATCGAGTTCGCCTACGACTGGCGCCGGCCGGTCGAGGACGAGGCGAAGCGGCTCGGCCAGGTGGTCGACGCCGCGCTCGCGAAGCGCGACGCCACCGGCCAGCCGGTGCGGCTGGTCGCGCACTCGATGGGCGGGCTGGTCGCGCGCACGATGGCGCTCGAATGCCCGGATACCTGGCAGCGGATGATGGCGCGCAGCGGTGCACGGCTGCTGATGCTCGGCACGCCGAACGGCGGCTCGTGGGCACCGATGCAGGTGCTGTCCGGCGACGACACCTTCGGCAACACGCTGGTCGCTTTCGGCGGGCTGTTCGACGATGCCGGCACGCGCCAGGTGATGGCGGCGATGCCGGGGTTCATCCAGCTGCAGGCCGGGTTGACCGACCCGGCGCTCGGCCTGGACCGCGCCGAGAAGTGGCAGGCGCTGGCCGACGAGGACCTGCGTCGCCTGAAGGAGCGCAGCTTCTGGCACGCGATCGACGGCCAGCTCGGCGTCTACCGCTGGAGCGCGCCGCCGCAGGCGGTGCTCGACCGCGCGGTCGCGCTGCGCAAGCGGCTCGATGCCCAGGCCGCAGCGCTGGGGCCCGACGCACAGAAGATGCTGCTCGTCGTCGGCCGCGACAAGTTCACCCCGGCCGGCTTTCGCATGACCGACGACGGCCTCGAGTACCTCGACGCCACCGACGGCGACGGCCGCGTCCCGCTCCCCAGCGCGCTGCTGCCCGGCGTGCGCACCTGGCGCTGCGACGCCGTGCACGGCAAGCTGCCGGATGTCGAGGGCGCGTTCGCCGCGTACGTCGAACTGCTCGCGAACGGCGAGACGCCCCTGCAGGCGATCGAGCGGCGAATCTGCGACGGACTGGGCTACGGCGAGCATCAGCGCGTCAGTACCGGGCACCACGACACCGACAACCTGCACCTGCACATCGCC
>JAFLDG010000032.1 GCA_017302495.1 Burkholderiales bacterium | reverse complement strand
TGCAGCGCCAAATCCTGGGCCTGCTCGGAGTGCCCGCCTCAGCCTACCTCGCCAGCGCCTGAGGCCCACTTCCGCTGCGGCGGAAATTCGAACCTATTGACGGTTTCGATGTGCGGAATGTGGGGCGGCAGGCTGCCGCAAAGGCCTCGTCGTCCCACGCGTTGACGACGCCGGTGCGCTTGATGCGCGCGCCGAATTCCTTCGGCGCAATCGCTTCCAGCTCGGGCATCAACGGCCCCTGCACGTTGACGTTGGTCTCCTGGCTCGAGGTCAGCACCAGCGGCATGCCCGTGCCCTTGGCGAACTTCGCGAGGATGATCACGTTGCGCTGCAGCAGCGCGAGCGGTGTCGTCGAGGCCCAGGTGTTGGTGCCGACCTGGTGGTCGATGAGGATTACGGCGGTGTCTTCGATCGCAAAGCGTTGCATGAACAGGACTCCTGGGTTGGACGCGAAATGCGTCAGGGTGAAGCAGGCGCTGCCACGTGCAGCACCATCTTTGCGCGCGAGCGGCCGGCTTCGCCGAGGCGGTGCGCATGTTTCGCGTCGGCCAGCGCGAACTCCTCGCCGACGAAGACTTGAAGCCGGCCCGCATCGGCGCGCCGTGCCAGCTCGGCCAGCACGCGCCCCTCGGGCGGCGTGAACACGAAGGCGCCGCGCACGCCCGCAGCCTCGGCGCGGCCTGGCGGCGGCGCGATCGCGGTCGACACCAGCAATCCACCCGGCCGCAACGTGGACCAGGAGGCTTCCTGCGTCGCGCCGCCGATCGTGTCGAGCACCACATCCATGTCTCGGGCGAGCGTCTCGAAGCGCTCGCGGTGGTAATCGATGACCTGCCGGGCGCCGAGCCCGGCCACCAGATCCAGACCCGCTCCACGGGCCGCGCCGACGACCTCGACGCCGACTTCACGCGCCAGTTGCACCGCGACGCTGCCCAGCGCACCGGCAGCGCCGTGGATCAGCACCCGCATGCCGGGCTGAATCCTGGCCGTCTCGATCAATGCCATCCATGCCGCCTGGCCCGACATCGGCAGCGCAGCAGCCTGCGCGAAGCTCATCGTACGCGGCTTCAAGGCGACCTGCGACGCGTCCACCGCCACGTACTCGGCATAGCAGCCGCCGCGCGCGAACTCGGCATAGAAGCAGACCTCGTCGCCGGACTTGAAGCCGCTGACATCGCCACCCGCGGCGGCCACGGTGCCTGCCGCCGCCCAACCGAGCGTCAAAGGGAAACGCCGCTCGGCGCCGTGGGCCATGGCGCCCGAGCGGATCTTCCAGTCGATCGGGTTGATACCGGCGGCGACCACGCGCACCAGCAGGTCCGACGCGCCGCACTCGGGCACCGGCGCGTCTTCGATCTGCATCGCGTCGGCGCTGCCATAGGCGGGGATGCGGATCGATTTCATGGGCGCGATGGTGCGCTGTTGCGCCTGCGTGAAGAAGCGCCAATATCGAGAATCACCGTTGCACTGCTGCAATAGACTTCCGGCATGACCCAGGCCGCCAGCGCATTGCAGGACATCGCGCTCTTCGTCGAGGTGGCGCGCATGCGCAGCTTCAGCGGCGCCGCGCGCAACCTTGGTTTGTCCACCGCCACGCTGTCGCGCCGCATCGGCGCCTTCGAGCAGGAGATGGGTTCGCGCCTGTTCAACCGCACCACGCGGCGCGTCGAACTGACAAGCGTCGGCGAGCGCTACTTCGAGCGCTGCAACCACCTGGTGGACGAGGCGCGGCGGGCGCGCGAGGCGCTGTTCAGCGAGGCGCAGCGGCCTTCGGGGCACTTGCGCCTGTCGATGCCGGTCGATTTGGGCGTGACCCTGATCGGGCCCATGCTGCCGTCGTTCGCGCGGCTGTATCCGGGGGTCAGCTTCGAGGTCGATCTGTCACCGCGCCATCGCGATCTGGTGGCCGAACCGGTGGACGTGGCGCTGCGCCTGGGTACCGTGCGCGACGCGGCGCTGATCAGCCGACGCGTCGGCTGGATGGACCAAGGCCTGTTTGCCTCCGCCCGCTACCTGGAACGCCGCGGCGCGCCGGCGCAACCGTCAGACCTGGTCGGGCACGACTGCATCTTCGTCGGTGGCGGAAAGTCGAGCGCCACCTGGCGCTTCGAGCGCGAGGGCAGCCGCGCGTTGTCGGTCACTGTGCGCGGCCGCTTCTCGGTCAACAACCACGCCCTGATGCGCACGCTGGCCGAGCGCGACATCGGCATCGCGGCCCTCGCGCCGAGCCTGTGCCGCGAAGCGATCGGTGCCGGCCGCTTGATGCCCGTGCTGGGCGACTGGACCGTGCCACGGCTGGGCGTCTTCGCTGTGACGACCTCGCGGCTGCAGTCGGCCATCGTTCGCGCCTTCGTTGATTTCGTGGCCGAGCGGTTTGCGGCTTCGTAGCGCCCCTGGCGAAGGACGGTTGTTGGCCGCGAGCGGACCGCCGGATCTCTACGATCGGACGCGAGTTCGTATGACGCCGGCACATGCCGTCGCCGGTCACGTCGGGCCATCCGGCCAGCCTTGGCCCAGCGCGTCGCGGCAGATCCGAGGCCGCGACCGGGGGCGGTCAACCGCAGCGCTGCGCCAGCGCCCAGCCGCGCTCGGCCACCGGCGCGAAGGCCTTGCCGCGCTCGAACGCCCGCGCGTCGGCGGCGATGCCGTCGAGCGCGCGCTTGTACACGCCGGCCAGGATCGCGGCCAGGCGGAACAGCGAGAAGACGATGAACAGGTCCATGTCCGCGGGCACCGGCCGCCGCGCCGCGGCACAGTAGGCGGCGATCAGCTCGTCCTGCGGCACGATGCCGTTCGCCGCGAGATCCAGCCCGAGGCAGCCGCCCTGCTCCGGCGGCTGGTGGTAGACGAGACACAGGTAACCGAGGTCCGACAGCGGATGGCCGAGCGTCGCCAGCTCCCAGTCGAGCACCGCGGCGAGCTTCGGCTGCAGCGGGTCGACGAGCACGTTGCCGAGCCGGTAGTCGCCGTGCACGATGCCCGCCTCGTCGTCGGTGGGCAGGCGCTGCAGCAGCCAATCGCGCAGCCGGCCCATCGCCGGCAAGTCCTGCGTCTTCGACGCGTCCCACTGCGCACCCCAGCGCGTCACCTGCCGCTGCAGGTACGCCTCCGGCTTGCCGAAGCCTTCGAGCCCGGCGGCGCGCCAGTCGACGCGGTGCAGTTCGCCGAGCACGCGCGCCAGGTCGACCTGCAGCGCGATCCGCTCGTCGCGCGCGCCGTGCTCGGGCAGCCGCGCGCCCATCAGCCGGCCGGGCACGTGCTGCATCACGAAGAACGGCGTGCCGAGCACCGCTTCGTCCTCGCACAGGAACAGCATGCGCGGCACCGGCACTGCTGTGCCGGCCAGCGCCTTCATCACGCGGTACTCGCGCTCGACAGCGTGCGCGCTCGGCAGCAACCTGCCGGGCGGCTTCTTGCGCAGCACGACCTCGCCGACGCTCGTCGCCAGGTGGTAGGTCGGGTTCGACTGCCCGCCCTGGAACTGGCGGATCACGACCTTGCCGTCGAAGCCCGCGCCGAGGGGGGCGCGCAGCGCTTCGGCCACCGCCGCGGCGTCGATCCGGTGCTGCGGCAGCACCTCGACCAGCTCGGGCTGCGTCGTGTCCATCGTCAGGCCCCGTCGCCGACCACCTTCTCGCGCAGCCGGCGCATGCCGCGCAGCCAGCGCCCGTAGTCGTTCGCCTTGCGCTGGAAGAAGGTCAGCACCTCGGGATGCGGCAGGATCAGGAACTCCTCGCGCCGCAGGCCGTCGACCACGCAGTCGGCCACCCGTTCGGCGGTCAGCGCGCCATCGGCGAGGAAGCTCGGCCGGCTGCCGCCGCCGGCGCCGCGCAGCATCGGCGTGTCCACGCCCTGCGGGCACAGGCAGCTGACTCGGATGCCCTTGTCGCCGTAGGCGATGCTCAGCCATTCGGCGAAGGCGACCGCGGCGTGCTTGGTCACCGAGTACGGCGCCGCGTTCACCTGGCTCAGCAGGCCGGCCGCCGACGCGGTCTGCAGCAGATAGCCCTCGCCGCGCGCGAGCATCTGCGGCAGCACCGCGCGCGCGGCGTAGACATGCGCCATCACGTTCACGTCCCAGTGGCGCTGCCACTGCTCGTTGCCCGCGTCCTCGTCGGCACGCACGATCACACCGGCGTTGCTGCAGAACAGGTCGATGCGGCCGAAGCGCTGCGTGGTCTCGGCGACGAGCCGCTGCACCTCGGCCTCGACCGCGACGTCGACCCGCTGCGCGACGCCACCGATCGCCGCCGCGACCGCCGTCGCATTCGCGGCGTCCCGGTCGGCGACGATCACCGCGCGCGCGCCCTCCTTCGCGAAGCGCTCGCACAGCGCCCGGCCGATGCCCGAGCCGCCGCCGGTGACGACGATCACCTTGTCCTTCGGTTCCATGGGGCCCTGTCTTTCGCTGGCTGTCCGGCGCCGAGTATCGCAGCGCGAGCGGCGGCCGCGACAATCGGCCGCGATGAGTGCCGCCGCCCGTCCGCAAGCCACCTGGCGCACGCTGCGCCTGCCCGCGTTCCGGGCGCTGTGGACGAGCGGCGCGCTGTACTTCGTCGGCAACGCGATGCAGACCATGGCCGCGGCCTGGCTGATGGTCGAGGTCACCGGCTCGTCATTCCTCGCCGCACTCGTCCAGACCGCGGTCTTCCTGCCGATGTTCCTGCTGTCGCTGCCGGCCGGCGTGCTGGCCGACATCGCCGACCGGCGGCGGCTGATCGTCGCCTCGCTCGTCGTACAGGCCGCCGCCGGCGCGCTGCTCGCCGCGCTGCTGTTCGCCGGCGTCGCCGGGCCGGCGTGGCTGCTGGTACTGGTCTTCGTCGGCGGCTGCTGCACCGCGATGCTGTCGCCGGCGTGGAACTCGGCCGTCGCCGACGCGGTGCCGCGCGACGAACTGCCGGACGCGATCACCGCGATCTCGATCGCCTACAACGCCGCGCGCGCGGTCGGGCCGGCGCTCGCCGGCGCACTCGCCGCGCTCGCCGGCAGCGCGTGGAACTTCGTCGTCGCCGTCGTCGCCGCGCTCGTCATGGCGCAGGCGATCCGGCGCTGGCCGCCGAAGCCGCACCCGCCGTCGCGGCTGCCGGCCGAGCGGCTGTGGGGCGGCATGCTGGCCGGGCTGCGCTTCGCGCGCCATTCGCCGCTGGTGCTCGCGCAGCTCGTGCGCACGGTCGCCTACGGCGCCGCCGGCTCGGCGCTGTGGGCGCTGCTGCCGGTCATCGGCCAGCGCCAGCTCGGGCTGGGGGCGGCGGGCGTCGGCCTGCTCGTCGGCTGCATGGGCGGCGGCGCGGTCGCCGCCGGCTTCGTCATCGGCCGGCTGCGCGCGGTCGCCGGGCTCGAGCGGCTCATCGCCGGAAGCTGCGTGGTCTTCGCCGCGGCGATGCTCGTCGCCGCCCATTCGACACAGAAGGCGGCGATCTACCCGGCGCTCGCCGCCGGCGGCGCGGCGTGGATGGTGGCGATGTCGACCTTCAACACCGCGACCCAGACGAGCGTGCCGCCGTGGGTGCGCGCGCGCATGCTGGCCATGCACATGCTCTGCGCGCTCGGCTCGTTCGCGATCGGCTCGGCCTTCTGGGGCGCGCTGTCGGACATCGCGACGCTCGCCTTCGCGCTGACCAGCGCTGCGCTCTGCATGGCCGGCGGCCTGCTGCTGATCAAGCCCTTCCCGCTGCGCATGGGGCAGGCGCACGAGGTCACGCTGGCCACGCGCTGGGACGACTTCGTGATCGCCAGCGAGCCCGACCCCGAAGCCGGGCCGGTCGCGGTCGAGATCGGCTACCGCATCCGCGACGGCGAGAGCGAAGCCTTCCTCGACGCGTTGAGCCGGCTGCGCGGCCCGCGCCGGCGCGACGGCGCGACCTTCTGGCGCATCTACCGTGACCTGGCCGACCCGTCGCGCTACGTCGAGCGCTTCATCGTCACCTCATGGGCCGACTACCTGCACCAGCGCGCCCGCGCGACACTGGCCGACCAGGCGCTGGAAGCCGCGGTGCGGTCGTTCCTGCGGCCCGGCGAGGCGGTGTCGATGCAGCACTTCGTCGCCGAGCGCTGACGCCGTGGCCAGCGCGGCGCCGCGGGTGGGGGCGGACGCGCCGCTCGTCAAGGCGCCGGCAGACCCTCGGCGGAGGAACGGCGCGCCGCGATCGCACGGCGCACGCCGACCAGGCAGCCACCGACCAGCATGAGGGCCAGCGAGCCGGGTTCGGGCACGGCCGGCGCCTCGACGGTGTGAGCCCCGATCTTCACCGAGGTCGCGCTGATCTCGGAGCAGGCGCCGCTGCCGGTGCCGCAGACACCCGGTGCGCCGAGCGCGACGTAGAAGAGGTTCACGTCGAGGTCGAACGACCGGCGGCCCACGGCCAGCGACGGGCTGGCCTGCGAGAAGTCGGAGTAGCTGCCGCCATGGGACCAGACGTCGTCCTTCAGCAGCGGCGTGCTGCCCGCGATCGGTGAGCCGTCGCCCTTGTCGAGCACCCAGGACATCTGCGACCAGTGCCCGCCGCGGTCGTGGAAGTACGACAGCAGGTGGCTGAAATCGACGCTCTCGAAGGTGAAGCCGGAGTGCGCGGTGAAGCGCAGTTCGAGCCGCTGCGTCAAAGTCTTCGACTCGCCGGGGAAGGCCCGCAGGATCACGCCGTCGCCGCTCAACGCGGCGGGTGTGGAGTAGCCGGTCAAGCCCACGCCCGAGAAGCCGGTGTAGGCCCGCAGCTCGGATCCCGGCCGCACGTCGACGTCGTAGGTCGCCTGCGTCAGATGGTCGAAGAAGGTCGCGTCGGCATGTGCCGGCGCCCCGCAGGCCCAAAGAGCCCCTGCCGCCAGCATGCCGCGGAACCACCGAGGCAGCGATCGCACCGGAGAGCCTTTGCTGCGCGTAGCCATGAAGCGCCTCCAGGTTTGGACGAGGCCGGCGCCGCCGGGCACCACCGATCGGCAGGCAAACCGACGACCAGCCACCCGCTCAGTCTACAAGTCCCTCTCCGCATTCGGGTTATCCGGAGCGGTGCCACGTTAGGGGGGCGGGCGGCGGTCGGTCCTTTCCTTATGGCCAACGACGGCCCTTGCCTGTCGGCGGTGATCCGGCTGCCCTGCCCCGCCGTAGAAGCGGCAGATTCGAATCGCAGCAAGCCTGGCCGACGGTGGCGACCGGCGTCGGACCTCCTCCTTTCGCACGCGGCTCGTCCGCGTCACCCTGCCCCCCTATCTGGAGCAATCGATGAGACAGTGGATCCGTTGGTTCGCGGCGCTGGGCGCCGCGCTGTTCCTGGCGGCCTGCGGCGACAGCGACGATGTCGCGCTGCCGTCGGGCACGCTGGCCCAGGAGGCGAGCGCACGCGGTTTCGGCGCGCTGGTCGCGGCAGCCGACAAGGCCGGGCTGGCCGACGCGCTGGCGAGCGCCTCGTCGGACCTGACCGTCTTCGCGCCGACCGACGCCGCGTTCGACACGCTCGCGGCGCGCCTCGGCTTCGCCGACGCCAACGCGCTGGTGAACGCGCTCGACGGAGCGACGCTCGCGAAGATCCTGCAGTACCACGTGCTGCCGGGCCGGAAGTCGGCTGCCGACCTGACGGCCGGCGGGCCGGACCAGGCGACGCTCTACGAGTTCAACGGCGCACCGGCGAAGCTCGCCCTGTCCACCACCAGCGGCGTGCGGCTGCGCGACGCCGTGCTCAACGAAGCCACGGTGACCACGGCCGACGTGGCCGCGAGCAACGGCGTGATCCACGCGATCGACGGCGTGCTGGTGCCGCCGGGGGTCCTGACCATCGTGCAGATGGCGCAGGCGAACCCGATCTTCTCGACCCTGGTGCAGGCCGTGGTGGCCGCGAACCTGGCCGGCACGCTCGGCGGCGCCGGCCCGTTCACGGTGTTCGCGCCGACCGATGCCGCCTTCGGCTCGACGCTCGCCGAGCTGTCGCTGACCGCCACGCAGCTGCTCGCGAGCCCGGACCTCGCCGGCATCCTGAGCTACCACGCGGTTGCCGGCGCGGTGCGGGCCGCCGACGTGGTCGCGCTGCCGAAGCCGGCGGCCGTGACCACCGTGCAAGGCGCCAGCTTCACGGTCGATGCGGCGCTGAACCTGGTCGACGGCCGGAGCCGCACGGCCACCCTCGTCGCCACCGACATCGAGGCGAGCAACGGCGTCATTCACGTCATCGACAACGTGCTGCTCCCGCCCGCGGGCAACTGATCGGAGCCGCCGGTCGGGGGGCGGGCGCGATCGGACGCGGTCGGCACCGGGCCCGCTGCGGCCCGGGGCTCAGCGGCTGCGGCCGCCCGCCTCGCCCCACCCCGGCAGCGTCCAGCCGGTGGCCAGCGCCGCCAGCCGGAGCAAGGTGGCGGTCGCGGCCGCGGCCACCAGCGCGACCCATTGCGCCGTGCCGATCGCATGCGCGCCGACCATGACCCAGCCGCCGACGAACGCGCACACCGCGTACGGCCGGTGGTCGCTGAACGCGGCCGGGATCTGGTTGCAGACGATGTCGCGCAGGACGCCGCCGAAGACCGCGGTGATCATGCCCATCAGCACCGCGACGATCGCCGGCAACTGCGCGTCGAGCGCGATCTGCGTGCCGCCGGCGGTGAACAGCCCGAGGCCGAGCGCGTCGGGCCAGAGCATCGCGCGCTCGGTGTACGCGAAGTGTCTGGCACGCATGAACAGCATCGCCGCGATGCTCAGGCCGAGCAGCACCCACAGCCAGCCGGCGTGCTCGACCCAGAAGAACGGCCGCCGGTCGAGCAGGATGTCGCGCAGCGTGCCGCCACCGAACGCGGCCAGCCCGGCGACGACGACGACGCCGACCGCGTCGAGCTTCTTGCGCGCCGCCTCGATCAGCCCCGACGCGGCGAAGGCCACCGTCGCCAGCGCCTCGATCGCGACCTGCGCGTGCGACAGCGCCCACCAGGCGGGGCCGGCACCGGCCATGCTCAGCGGCCTCCGGCCGCGCGGTGGGCGCAGCGCCGCCGGCCGCCGGGCGCGCGCGCAGGCGGGGGCTGCGCGGCCACGGTCAGCCTCCTGCCTCGCTCGGCGCGCGGCTCAGGTCGTTGTTCGCGCTGACGAGCACGCGCAGCATGCGCAGGAACTCGGCCCGCTCGGCCTGCGGCAGCGGCTCGAGCATGCGCAGCTGCGCGCGCTGCATCGCCGGGATCACGGCAGCGAGCAGCGCTGCGCCGGCGGGCGTGAGCGTGAGCCGGCGCACGCGCCGGTCCTCGGCCGAGGCATTGCGCTGCAGCAGGCCGCGCGCTTCGAGCCGGTCGATCACGCCGGCGGTCGTCGAGGTGTCGAAGCCGATCGTGCGCGCCAGCGTGCGCTGGTCGAGCCCGGGCGCGTTGTGCACCGCCTGCAGCGCGGCGAACTGCACCGGCGTCACGCCGCTGCCCTCGGTCTCCTGCAGGAAGATCGCGACCGCGATCTGCTGCAGCCGGCGGATGTGGTGCCCGGGGAGGGTCTCGAGGTCGAGCCGGGCCGGCGCGCTGCGCTTGCTCATCGTCGGGTGCTCGGGTCAGCCCTTCCGGGGAGGGCCGCGATGTTATCACTACACTAATCGTCCGTACGCTGATGTTCAGCACACCGGCCGTACGCGCCGCGGGCCGCCGAGCGGGCACGGCCCACCGTGGAACGGGCCGTTGCCACCGGCCCGGGGCGCTCAGTACGACTTCGGCAAGCCGAGGCACTTCGCGGCGATGAAATTCAGCACCATCTCCTGCGAGATCGGCGCCAGCCGCAGCAGCCGCACCTCGCGCCACAGGCGCTCGATCGGGTACGCCTTCGAGTAGCCGAAGCCGCCGAAGGTCTGCATCGCCTGGTCGCAGGCCGCCCAGCCGGCCTCGGCGCCGAGGTACTTGGCCGCGTTCGCCTCGGCGCCGCAGGGCCGGCCGGCGTCGAACAGCGCGGCGGCCTTCAGCGCGATCGCCTCGGCCGCCTCGAGCCGCAGCCAGCACTCGGCGAGCGGATGCGCCACCGCCTGGTTCTGCCCGATCGGCCGGTCGAAGACGATGCGCTGCTGCGCGTAGCGCGCCGCATGGCCGAGCGCCGCGCGGCCGATGCCGACACCCTCCATGCCGAGCACGATGCGTTCCGGGTTCAAGCCGTCGACCAGGTACTCGAAGCCGCGGCCGACCTCGCCGACCACGTCCTCCTCCGCCACCTCGAGGCCGTCGATGAAGACCTCGTTCGAATCCACCGCGGCGCGGCCGAGCTTGTCGATCGCGCGCACGTCGCAGCGCCGGCGGTCCAGGTCGGCGAAGAACAGCGTCATGCCGTCGAGCGGCCGCTGCGCGTCGCGCGGCGAGGTGCGCGCGAGCAGCAGGATCTTCTGCGCGTGCTGCGCGTTCGTGGTCCAGACCTTCTGGCCGTCGACGATCCAGCGGTCGCCCTGCTTGCGCGCGCGGGTGCGGATGCGCGAGGTGTCCGAGCCGGCGGTCGGCTCGGTCACGCCGAAGGCCATCAGCAGTTCGCCGCGCGCGAGCGCGGGCAGCCAGCGCCGCTTCATCGCCTCGGAGCCGTGGCGCAGCAGCGGCTGCGGCGGAAAGACGTAGAAGTGGATCGCCGAGGCGCCGCTCATGCCCGCGCCCGAGGCGCCGATCTCGTGCAGCAGGACCGCGGCCTCGGTCACGCCCAGGCCCATGCCGCCGTAGGCCTCCGGCACCAGCAGGCCGAGCCAGCCGGCCGCGGCGAACGCGCGCACGAAGTCCCACGGGTACGTCGCGTCCTTGTCGCAGGCCCGCCAGTACGCGGCATCGAAGCGGTCGGCCAGCGCGCGCGCGGCGCGGCGCAGTTCGTCGAGTTCGGCCTGGCGCTCCTGCGCGGCCTGCGCGAAGGCGGTGGCGGCGGCGGTCATGGCGGTCCCCGGTCGGTCGCGGCACAAGAACGGGCACGATACCGGAGCCGCGGCGGCGGCCGCTTCAGCCGGCGTCGGCCTACGGCGTGTACCAGCGCGGGAAGAAGGTCGCAACCTGCGGACCCGAGGCCTTCAGTGCGTGGCAGCCGTCGATGCTGAGCGGCCGCGCATCCGGGTCGGCGGTCAGCTCGTGCCAAAGCGCCTGCAGCGCCGCGCTGCCCATCGCGCCGGCCAGCTCGTTGACGTGGGTGCAGCCGGCGGTGCGGCCGAGCAGCCGCCGGATCGCATCGCGGTAGCCGCGCGTGATGCGCACGCCGACGAGCTTCGCGTAGTCCGGCGCGATCGCGCCGCAGACCTCGCGGCCGTAGGGCCCGGCCTCGGTCACCGCCTGCACGCCGACGATCGTCGCGCTGCGGTCCACCGTCAGCCGCAGCCACATCGAGTGCATCGGCTGCCCGGCCGGCAGCAGGCCGGCGGCCATCGGCACCGGCTCGTTCCAGGCATCGCTCAAGTGGCCCTCGATGTCCCACAGCCCGTCGCTGCGGGCGTAGGCACGGACGGTGATCGAGCGCTGGTGCGAGGGTTCGCGGGCGCAGGCGGGCTCCGGCAGGGGCATGGGTCGGGGCGGGTCGTGGGTGAATGCGCACCGAGGCTACACCGGCCGGCCCGCACCCGCAGCGCCTGCCCAGCAGCGGCAGCCCGTGGCGCTTGCCGTCGCGGGTGGGCCGAGACGTGGTCGATCCAGGCCGCGACCGGCGCGGCGGCTTCCGCGGCCTGCATGGTCCAATGCGCGCCGGCGGCCCGCCGCGGGCCGGGAGCAGCGACTTTCGATGCAGGCGCAGGAGTTCATCCGCAAATGGCAGGCCGGC
Organism: Burkholderiales bacterium; assembly: GCA_017302495.1. Lineage (GTDB taxonomy): Bacteria > Pseudomonadota > Gammaproteobacteria > Burkholderiales > Burkholderiaceae_C > Rubrivivax. The sequence goes on along the minus strand of JAFLDG010000032.1, from coordinate 7,465 downwards.
TCGCCGGCCCATGCGCTGAACGAGCGCGCCGGCGCGCAGCCGCACTTCATCGACCTGTGCCGCGTGCTCGGCGTGCCCGAGCCCGGTAACCCCGACAGCTACTGCTTCGAGCGCGGCCTGGCCAAGACCGGCAGCGCTGGCGCGCGCACCGACGGCTTTGCCGATGTCTGGCGGCGCGGCTGCTTCGCCTGGGAATACAAGGCGCCGGGCAAGAGCCTGGACGCCGCGCTGAAACAGCTGATGATGTACGCGCTGCCGCTGGAGAACCCGCCGCTGCTGGTGGTCAGCGACCGGCAGCGCATCGAGGTGCACACGCATTTCACCGGCACGCCGAGCGAGAAGCACGCCTTCGCGCTGGAAGACATGGCGCGGCCCGAGGTGCAGCAGCGGCTGCGCACGCTGTGGACCGCGCCCGACGCCTGGCGCCCGGCGCGCAGCAACCGCGACATCACCGAAGAAGCCGCGCGCGCTTTCGCCGCCACCGCCGAGCGGCTGCGCGCGGCCGGCGTGCCGGCGCAGCAGGTCAGCCATTTCCTGACGCAGTGCCTGTTCTGCTTCTTTGCCGAAGACGTGGCCCTGCTGCCGGCGCGGCTGTTCGAGCGGCTGGTCGGCGTGGGCATCGTGCCGGCGCAGATGCAGGCCGCGTTGAGCAAGCTGTTCGAGGCCATGCGCGACGGCGGCCTGTTCGGCGTCGACGCCGTGCCCTGGTTCAACGGCGGGCTGTTCGCGGACATCGAGGTGCCGCCGCTGGCCGAAGCCGACGTGGCCGCGCTGAAGGCGGCCAGCGCGCTGAACTGGAGCGCCATCGACCCCAGCATCTTCGGCACGCTGTTCGAGCGCGGGCTCGACCCCGCCAAGCGTGCGCAGCTCGGCGCGCACTACACCGACCCGGCCACCATCCTGCGGCTGGTGGAGCCGGTGGTGCAGCGGCCGCTGCTGGCCGAATGGGCCGTGGCCCGCGCCGCAGTCGAGCGCGCCATCGCCAGGAGCAGGAAGCACGGCGACAAGGGCTGGCGCGACGCGCAGGCGGCCTTCGTCGGCTTCCTGGAACGGCTGCGCGGATATCGCGTGCTCGACCCGGCCTGCGGCAGCGGCAACTTCCTGTACCTGGCGCTGAAGTGCCTGAAGGACATCGAGCACCAGGTCAACCTGGAGGCCGAGGCGCTGGGCCTGGAGCGCCAGCACGACGGCACCGGCCCGCACAACGTGCTCGGCATCGAACTCAACGAGTACGCCGCCGAGCTGGCGCGCGTGACGGTGTGGATCGGCGAGCTGCAATGGCGCATCCAGCGCGGCTACGGCTTCAAGACGCAGCCGGTGCTGGAGCCGCTGGACCACATCGAATGCCGCGATGCCGTGCTGGCGCCGGACGGCGGCGAAGCAGCGTGGCCGGCGGCCGATGCCGTGGTCGGCAACCCGCCGTTTGTCGGCGACAAGAAGATGCGCGCCGAACTGGGGCACGCCTACACCGAAGCGCTGCGCGCCGCCTACAAGGGGCGTGTGCCCGGCGGCGCCGACCTGGTGTGCTACTGGTTCGAGAAGGCGCGCTCGCAGATCGAACGCGGGCAATTGCAGCGCGCCGGGCTGGTCGCGACCAACTCGATCCGCGGCGGACGCAACCGCGAGGTGCTGGACGCGGTGCTGCGCACGACGCGCATCTTCGAGGCCTGGAGCGACGAACCGTGGGTCAACGACGGGGCGGCGGTGCGGGTGTCGTTGGTGGCGTTTGGGCAGGGCGCCGGAGCACCGACGCTCGACGGCGTTGCCGTGCACGCGATTGCTGCCGACTTGAGCGCGGCGGGCAGCGAAGGCGCGAGCGTTGACCTGACCCTTGCCGGTGCGCTGGCCGGCAATGCCGACACGTCCTACTCCGGCATCCAGAAGACCGGACCGTTCGAGCTGCCGGGAGACGACGCTCGCGTGTGGCTGCGGCTGCCCAATCCGCACGGCCGGTCGAATGCCGACGTCGTGCGCCCGTGGCACAACGGGCTGGACGTCACGCGCCGCGACCGCGACATGTGGATCGTGGACTTCGGCGCCGACATGTCGCGCGAAGACGCGGCCTTGTACGAAGCCCCGTTCGGCTTTGTGACCCGACACGTGAAGCCCACGCGCACCGGCAAACGCGAGGCGAGAACGAACGAGTGCTACTGGCTGTTCCAGTGGTCGAGGCCCGTGCTGCGCAAGGCGATCGCGCAGCTTCCGCGTTTCATCGCAACTCCCGAGGTCGCCAAGCATCGCTGCTTCGTCTTTCGTCCGGCAGCGGTGATCGCCGACAAGAACCTTGTCGTCATCGCCCGCGCCGACGACACCACGTTCGGCATCCTGCACAGCCGCTTCCACGAACTGTGGTCGCTGCGCATGTGCACCTGGATGGGCAAAGGCAACGACCCGCGCTACACCCCGACCACCTGCTTCGAGACCTTCCCGTTCCCCGTCGGCCTGACGCCCGCCGATACCGCGCACCAGCGCACCGAGGCCGTCGACGGCGGCGCGCTGATCCCGGCCCATCTGCCGCCGGCGATCCGCCCGCAAGCCGAAGCCATCGCGCGTGCCGCGCAGCGGCTGGTGGCGCTGCGCGACGCCTGGCTGAACCCGCCCGAGTGGACTCATCGCGTGCCCGAAGTCGTGCCGCTGGGCATGGAGCGCTCGCCGTACCCCGATCGCATCGTCGCCAGGCCCGGACACGAGCAGGACGTGGCCAAGCGCACGCTGACCAACCTGTACAACCAGCGCCCGGCCTGGCTGGCGCAGGCGCATGCGGCACTCGATGCCGCCGTCGCCGCCGCCTATGGCTGGGCCGACTACACGCCCGCGATGACCGACGACGAGATCCTGCGCCGGTTGCTGGCGCTGAACCTGGCGCGCAGCGCTTCCACCGGATAATCCCGGCATGTCCGCCCGTCCCACTCTTGCCCAGCCTTTGCTCGACCACCAGGAGGCACTGGAGGGCCTGTGTCGCGCCCATGGCGTCGATCGGCTGGAAGTGTTCGGCTCGGCGGCCGACGGCCGCTTCGACCCGCAGCGCAGCGACATCGACCTGATCGTGAGCTTCGTGCCCGACGCCCCCGGCTCGCGCGCCGAACGCTACTTTGCGCTGGCGGATGCGCTGGAGCAGTTGCTGGGGCGGCACGTCGATCTTCTGACCGACCAGCCGATCCGCAACCCCTACCTGCGTCGCGCGGTGGACGCGACGCGCCGGGACCTGTATGTCCGATCGCCTGCCGAAGCATCTGGATGATGCAGCGCATGCGGCGCGGCTTGCGCTGCATTTTGTGTCGGGCCGCAGTCTGGACGACTACCGTGCCGACGAGTTGCTTCGCTCCGCGGTCGAGCGGCAGGTCGAAATCGTCGGTGAGGCCTGCCGGCGCGCGTCGGACGACACGCCGGATTTGCGTGAGCGCTTGCCCGAGATGGCGCTGGCCGTGGCCATGCGCAACCGCATTGCGCATGGCTACGACACCGTGGACGACGCGATCGTGTTCGAGACGGTGACAACCCGCTTCGCTGCATTGCTCGAGGGGCTGGATCGCGTACTGCTGCGGTTTCGGGCGACATGAGATTGGCCGCCATGGAGTGCTCGATGCAGCGGCGGCCTCTGCGAGGGGCAGGACCGTCACCGTGCCAGCGATGACCGGCGCATGCCGGGAAGCCGCGCGGCCATGAACGGGCGCGCCAAGGCGCTGCGCGATCTGGTGGCCGGCCAGCGCGTACGCCATGGAAAGTTCGGCGCCGGCACCGTGCTGAAAGTCGAGTATGTCGAGGGGCACGAACGCGCATGGATCGACTTCGGCGCACAGGGCCGGCGTCATCTGGCCGTGGCGGTGGCGCGCTTGTCCGACCCCGACCAGCCGGCAGGGCTTCTACCTGCAGCCGGCTGGGAAGAGCTGGGCGACGATGCGAGCCCGCTGCCGCCGTTGGGCCGCGAGCCCTGGGCGGCCTGGTTCGGCCTGGCGGTTGCCGACGACGATGCAGCCTTGTCCAGGATGCTCTCCGGCCTGGGCGATGCCGCCCCTGTTTACCCGGTCGGCGGCTTCGGCGGTGCGCCGTGCGACTGGCCGGAGGTGACGCCGCTGATGGTGGCCGCCGGTTCCGCCAGGCGCGAGAGGGAGATGGCCTGCATCATGGTGCTGCACGCGCCGAGCGCGTCGCGCCCCTGGGCGGTCTTGCCGTTCTACAACGACTGGGACCGCACGCACATCGTCGTGCCGCGCCGAATCCGCGCCTGTGCCGCCCGGGTCGAGGTGATGGTCGAAGCCGATCTGGCCGTCGGCAGCGAACTGTTGCCGATCGCCTTCAGCCTGCCGACCTTCTGGCTGTGCCGCTCTCTCCTGGACGGAGCATCGCGGGTCAGTGTCGCCCTGACGGCGCTGGCCTTCCAGTGCGAGCCCGCGCCGCCGCAGACCGTACGCGTGCGCCACGAGCCCGACATGCTCGAAGCGCTGCGCCGCCACGAGGTGGAACTGCCGGTCGATGACGATGGGTTGGTGGCGTACCGGCTCGACGGCATGTCGGCCTGGCTGGCGAGCGGCGATCGCGAGGACATCGTCGAGTTCCGCGGCCGGGCGCTGGGCGTGCAGCGGATCGTGCTGCCGCCGGGCCAGCGGGCGGCCTGGAAACTGTCGTTGCGCGCCTGGCGCTCGGAGCAGGCCGACTGGGCGCTCGATGTCGTGTTCGACGCGTCCGTGTGGCCGTCGGCGCAAGCTCCGACGGCAGGCACCGACGTGCTGGGCCGTGCCTGGCTGCAGGGCGAATGTCTGGGGCTCGTGCCGGTGCCGGTGCCGCGCAAGCCCGGCCCGCGGCGGCGGTGATGCGGGTCAGCAGTCGCAGTCGCCGCCGAACAGCGAGCCGAAGAGACCAGCGCCCAGCAGAGCCAGTCCGGCGGTGCCCCAGAAACCGAGTTCGAGCGCTGGGCTTTGGCGGTTTGCCAACTGGACAAGCTGCGGAACCTGCGGCGGGGCGGTCAACTTCAGCGCCAGCGTGATCTCGGCCGGGCCGGACGACCGGCTCCTTTGCCGGGCCAGTTCGGCGGTGGGATCGGCGATCACCCGCAGCAGCCGATCCAGCCACTCCTCGATCTCGTTCAACACATGCCGGTACGTCCCGGCGAGCAGGTCCGGCATCTCGGCCGCAGCGGCGTCGGGCCGCAGGCTGCGCACATCGCGCCAGCCGTCGGTCAGCTCCTCGACGCAGTCCGCCAGTCGGCCGACGGCTCGCGGCAAGGCGGGGTTACCGACTCGGGGGTCGCCTAGGACGTCGGCATTGAGGCGCCCGATGCTCGTCTCCAGCCGATCTGCGATCTGCTGCAGGCGGTTCAGGTGCCTGGACACGATGTCCACCGGGTCCGACGCCTGCCTGCTTGCGACGACGGTGCGGGCAAGCTCGCTGCGCAGGCGGTACCGCACCGGGCGCAGCGCCTCGCCCAGCTCGCGTACCCCGTCGGGCATCCTGAAATCGTCGTCCATACGGGCATCGTATCGGGCGATCGGCGCGCGGGGAAGTCGGGGCGGGCGCTGCCGGCCTACACTTTGATGCGGCCGGCCCTCGTTGCGGCCGGCACGGAGCCGCCCCATGGGAGTCCCTGCCGAGAAGCTGCCGATGTCCGCCCGGGACTTCCTGACCTGGGACGCGACGCAGACCGTGCGCCACGAGTTCGTCGCCGGCGAAGTGTTCGCGATGGCCGGCGCCGGGGAAGCGCATGTCACCGTGGCCGGCAACCTGTACGTCGCCCTGCGCCAGCACCTGGCCGGCACGCCCTGCCGCACCTTCATCACCGACATGAAGCTGCGCGTCGAGGCGGCCGATGCCTTCTTCTATCCCGACGTGATGGTCACCTGCAGCGCCGCCGACGCGGCCGACCCGCTGGTCAAGCGCGACCCGGTGCTGCTGGTCGAGGTGCTGTCGCCGGCCACCGCCGCCTTCGACCGCGGCGACAAGTTCGCCGCCTACCGCCAGCTGCCCGGGCTGCGCGAATACTTGCTGGTGGACACCGATTCGCGCCGCTGCGACCTCTATCGCAAGGGGGGCGACGGGCTCTGGGTGCTGCACCCCTTCGACGCCGGGCAGACCCTGCGCCTGGAGTCGGTGGCGCTCGATCTGCCGGCGCAGCCGCTGTGGGCCGAGGTGCCCGCCACGACGGGTTGATCGGCCGTTCGGCACGGCACCACGGCTGCCGGTGACGGGACCGCGTGCGGTTTCCGCGGCGGCCCCGCGCACGCGCCGGCGTCGGCCGCGCCGCCGCCGGGCCGGACATCGCGTCGCGCCTCAGCGCCGCAGTTCCAGTTCGTTGAGCATCGGCCGGTGGTCAGAGCCGAGCCCGGGCCCGGCGGCGATGCGCCGCACCCGCCAGTGCGGGCTCGCCAGGCAGTGGTCGATGCGGATTGCGGCCGGCGGGAAGAACGACGGCCAGGAGCTGACCAGCCCATGCCCGCGCGCGCAGTCGCGCACCGGTGCGTCGCCGAGCGCCGCGGCGAAGACCGGCGACCAGGCGGTGATGTTGAAGTCGCCGCCGATCAGCAGCGGCTCGTCGATGCCCCGGGCGAGCGCGACCAGGCCCTCCAGTTCGGCGTTGCGCAGGCGCACGTTCTCGGCGCCGATCGGCCAGTGCAGGTGCACGCCGACCAGGGTCAGCGGCCGGCCCGCCCAGTCGACGCGCAGCTGCACCGCGCGCGCGCCGCCTGGCGTCAGTTCGACGCTGCGGGCATCGCGCAGCGGCCAGCGGCTGAAGATCGTGACATCGGCCCGCGGGCCGTAGCCCGAATGCCGGTACGGGTACGACGGCAGGGCCGCGGCCAGGGCCTGCACCGCGGCCGGCGAAGCGACCTCCTGCAGCGCGATCGCGTCGGCGCCGCTGCGCTCGACCCTGGCGCCGATCGCGCGGGCGCCGGGGTTGCCGAGCGACTGGTTGAAGGTCGCGAAGCGGAACACCGCCGGCGCGGCCTGGGCCGTCGGCCCCGGCGAGCCGGTGTAGTGCATCACGCTGCCCGCGAGCGGCGCTGCCGCGAGCAGGGCCAGCGCCGCGCTGCGCGGCCGCTGCAGCGCCAGCAGGCCGAAGCCGCAGCCGGCGAGCACCGCCGCGTACTGCACGCGCCAGTGGGCGAAGAGATCCAGCACCCAGTGCAGCGCGCCGAGCTGGCCGAGGCCGAAGGCCAGCACCGTGCCCGCGGCGACGGCCTGCAGCAGCGGCGCGGCCCGGTCCTTCATCGGTGACGGAGCCTCGGCCACGATCGGCCGAGCCTGGCGCGCACCCGGTCGCGGCCGTCGGCGGCGCAGCGCGGCGTCACTCCAGCGCATGCAGATCGGCCTCGCTCACCGGGCCGGCCCGGTGGCCCCAGGCCTGGCGGATCCAGCTGAGCACCTTGCCGTCCTGTAACCCACCGCTAATCCTGACCTGGCCACCGAACAGTTGGGCGTTGATCTCCGGTACGCGCAGGCTGGTTTCGGAGAACTGCAGGCTTCCCTTGAC
>JAFLDG010000319.1 GCA_017302495.1 Burkholderiales bacterium | reverse complement strand
GCCGTGGCCCGGGTCAGCCGGCGCCGCCCGCCGCCGGCGCGAGCGCCGGATAGTCGGTGTAACCGCCGGCGCCGCCGCCGTAGAAGCTGGGCCGGTGGTACGGGTTCAGCGGCGCGCCGAGCCGCAGCCGGTGCGGCAGGTCGGGGTTCGCGATGAACCAGCGGCCGAAGGCCACCGCGTCGGCGTGGCCGTCGCGCACCGCCTCGATCGCCAGTTCGCGATCGAAGCCGCCGGCGACGATCAACACCCCGGGCCACAGCGGGCGGAATTGGTCGGCCGCCGACGGCAGGCCCTCGCGGTGGATGTCGGCCTTGCCGGTGCCGCTGGCGCGCGGCTCGATCAGGTGCAGGTAGGCCAGGCGGCGCAGCGCCAGCTCGCGCACGAGGTGCGTGTACAGCGGCAGCGGCTCGTCCTCGCCGCTGTCGTTGGCGATGCCCCAAGGCGACAGCCGGATGCCGACCCGCTCGGCGCCGACCTCGGCGACGATCGCGTCGGTGATCGCCAGGTGCAGCCGGCAGCGGTTCGCGATGCTGCCGCCCCACTCGTCGTCGCGCTGGTTACTGCGGCTCTGCAGGAACTGCTCGAGCAGATAGCCGTTCGCGCCGTGGATCTCGACGCCGTCGAAGCCGGCCTCGAGCGCGTTCGCCGCGGCGCGGCGCCAGCTTTCCACCAAGGCCGGCATCTCGTCGCTGCGCAGCGCGCGCGGCACTTCGTAGGGCACCGGCTTCCACTGCGCGTCGATGGTCGTACCCTGCGCGGCAATCGCCGACGGCCCCACCGGCGCGGTGCCGCCCGGCTGGTGGCTGGAGTGCGAGACGCGGCCGGTGTGCCACAGCTGCATGAAGAACACGCCGCCGCGCGCATGGACCGCGTCGACCACCGTGCGCCAGCCGGCCACCTGCGCCGGCGTGTGGATGCCGGGTACGTTCGGATGGCCGTGACCCTGCCACGACACCGGTGTCGCCTCGCTGATCAGCAGCCCGCCCGGGGTCGTGCGCTGCGCGTAGTACTCGGCGTTGAGCGCGGTCGGCACGTTGCCGTCGGGGCGCGCGCGCATCCGGGTCAGCGGCGCGAGCACGACGCGGTGCTGCAGTTCGTGGCGGCCCAGGCGCAGCGGGGTGAAGAGCTTGTCGGTCATCGGTGGGCCTGCGGTCCGGTCAAAGCAGGGCCGCAGGCTACCCGAGCACCGGCCGCCCGGCCGTCGGCCGCGCGACGGCGAACGCGGGGCAGCCTCCCGGCCGGGCGCCGGGGACCTCAACCGCGAACCACGCCAGCGCGTAGACCGCGAACGCGCCCTTGCGGCGCCACAGCGCCAGCGTACTCGAGAACAGCGCCTGCGCGACCCCCTGGCCCTGCCAGTACACCAGCGGCGGCGCCTGCCAGAACGGCACCGACGGCAGCGCCGCCAGGCCGAAGCGCACGAGCATGCCCTGCACGAGCCGCGGGTCGGCGAGCAGCGCGTCGACCTCGGCCTGCGCGCCCTCGGCCGACTGGCCAGCGCACGCGGCCCCAGCGAAGCCGAGTTGATCCGCGCGACCTTGCGCAAGATCGTTGCCGAGGCGCTCGCACCGTGGCCGCGAACGCCGCTGATCGAGAGCGGCAAGCCGATGCTCGCCGCCCGCATGGCGTCCGTCCTGCGCGGCCACGGGGTGGCTCGCGACGTGGCCGGGGCGTCGGGGGTCTGGTCGACGTGACGGCGAAGCGGCCGACCTCGTGAGCCTCGCGCTGGTCGCGCACCCGGCCCTCCCTCTGGAGCTGCACGCGCAGCGCCCGGATTCCCTCGAGCTCGAACGGCGCCTTCTGCCCGGCGATCTTGCCCGTGTTCCACGGCTCGTGCGGAGCGGCATTGCCTGTGGTTCCGATGATGGGCCTCCAACCATCCGGCGGCACCACGCGGCCGCCAGGGCGCAGGCGCAGGCGCCGACGGGGGCGCCGGATGTCCATCATTGACATTCTTGGATATCATTGTCCAGACCCCCGAACCAGGAGGTCGCCGGTGGGCATGAACGTCAACCTCACGCCGCAACTCGAAGAACTGGTCCGGTCGAAAGTGGCCTCGGGCATGTATACGTCCGCCAGCGAAGTCGTGCGCGAGGCGCTTCGATTGATGGACGAGCAGGACCGGGTGCGCGCCGCCAAGCTCGAGCAGCTGCGGGAAGACATCCGCCAGGGCTTGAACAGCGGGCCCGGCAAGGCCTGGAGCGCCGAAGAGGCCAAGCGCGAAGGTCGGGCCCGGCGCGCTCGTTAGCCCGCGTAGCCGGCGATGGCACGCGTCACCCGGCGGCCGCTGGCGGCGGCCGACATCCTCGACATCTGGGATCACATCGCCGAAGACAGCCTGGATCAGGCCGATCGGTGGGTCGACAAGCTGGACAAGAGGTTCAGGCTCATCGCGACACAGCCGCTGATGGGCCGGGCGAGGCACGAGCTGGCCGCCGATCTACGGAGCTTTCCGTTCGGGCGCTACGTCGTCTTCTACGCGCCGATCGACGACGGAATCGATGTCGTGCGGGTGCTGCACAGCGCCCGCGACGTGGATGCTGCCTTCGGCGACGAGCCGTAGGTCGTGCGCGGTATTTTTCGAAGGTCGACCCATCGGAACCATTGCGCGTCGAAGCTGCCGGGCGAGCCGCGAGCAGCCGTTCCCGATTCCGACGTCGAAACTCGGCCCTCGGCCAGCGCTTCGGGTGGGGTTGCGGCGGTCCGCACTGCCGGCGGTTCTGCGAGACCGCGAGCCGAATGGAAGCGGCGCCTCATACATCAAGCCGCCGGCAACGACGACGCATCGCCCTCGCTGAAGCAACCTTCGTAGGTGAACAGCAACGACACGTAGAACACGGTCGAGAACACCAGTGCCGCCGGCATCGCCACCACGCCGGCCAGCTGGCGCGCGCCGAGCAGGCTGAACAGCAGCGCGGCGATCGCGGCGAAGACGACGATCACCGCGAACCACGCCAGCGCGTAGACCGCGAACGCACCCTTGCAGCGCCACAGCGCCAGCGTGCTCGAGAACAGCGCCTGCGCGACCCCCTGGCCCTGCCAGTACACCAGCGGCGGCGCCTGCCAGAACGGCACCGACAGCAGCGCCGCCAGGCCGAAGCGCACGAGCATGCCGTGGGCGAGGCGCGGGTCGGCGAGCAGCGCGTCGACCTCGGCCTGCGCGTCCTCGCCCTTGGCCATCAGCACCTGCAGCTGCTCGAAGGTGCCGCCGTCGACCCAGTCGCTCGCCAGCATGATCAGCGCGGTGCCGAGCGCGTACAGCCCGCACAGCAGCAGCAGCGGGTTGCGCCGCGCGGCCGGCGCGCGCAGCGGCTCGGCGAACTGACCGGGGCGCACCGCGCCGCCCTGGCGCGCCCCGCGCGCCGCGATCATGAAGCCCAGGCCGAGCAGCGGCAGCGACATCAGCATCAGCACCGGCCCGGCGAGCGGGATCACGGTGGCCAGCAGCACGGCGAGCAGGAAGGCGACGAACATCGCGCTGAAGCCGAGCGGCCGGCGTGCGTACAGCGCGAACGCGCTGCGGACCCAGGTCAGGCCCTCGGCGGGCGGGGCTTGGCGCAGGGTCAGGGACATGGCGTGTGCAGCGGGTGCCAGGCCGCGGCGATGTGTTGCCGCAGCAGGCGTTCGAAGTGGGTCGGGTCCTTCGGCTGCAGCAGCGCGGCGTCGCGCGGCAGGAACCCGTCCCACAGCCGCGACAGCCAGAAGCGGAAGGCCGCCGCGCGCAGCAGCCCCGGCAGCAGCCGGCGCTCGGCGCCCTGCAGCGGCCGCACGCGTTCGTAGGCGGCGACGAAGGCCAGCGCGCGTTCGTCCACCAGGCGGCCGCTGTCCAGATCGACGCACCAGTCGTTCAGGCACACCGCCAGGTCGAACAGCAGCACGTCGGTGCCGGCGAAGTAGAAGTCGAAGAAGCCGCACAGCCGGTCCGCGCCGGCGGTGTCGTCGAACATCACGTTGTCGCGGAACAGGTCGGCGTGGATCGGCCCGCGCGGCAGCGCGCGGCCGGCGGGCGACTCGAACAGCTGCTGCTGGAAGTCGAGTTCGTCCTGCAGCAGCCGTGCCTGCTCGGGCGCGACGTGCGACAGCACCTCGGGCACCGTGCACCGCCACCAGTCGAGCCCGCGCAGGTGCGGCTGCTCGAGCGCGAAATCGCGCCCGGCCAGGTGCATGCGGCCGAGCATCTCGCCGACCTGTTCGCCGTGGGCGACATCGGGCGCGAGCCGGTGGCTGCCGGGCAGGCGCGTCACCACGGCCGCCGGCTTGCCGGCGAGCTCGTGCACCAGCGCGCCGCCCTCGTCGGCCTGCGGCGCCGGCACCGGAATCCCGTGCCCGGCCAGGTGCTGCATCAGCCGCAGGTAGTAGGGCAACTGTTCGGCCGACAGGCGCTCGAACAGCGTCAGCACCCACTGCCCGCGGACGCTGGTCGCGTAGTAGTTGGTGTTCTCGATGCCGGCGCGGATCGGCTGCAGTCCGGTCAGCGGCCCCAGGCCGAGCCGCCGGCACAGCGCATCGGCCTGCTCGAAGCGGACTTCGGTGTAGACGGCCATGGCCCGGCCGTCAGAAGCTGAAGATCTGCCAGAGCGCGCGCCCCTCGGAGCGCGGGTCCATCTGCGGATCGCGGGCGTCGGTGTTGACGCCGATCTGGTAGGCCGGCGCGCCCGGCAGCTTCGGCTGAACGACGATGCGCCGCGTCTGGCCGCGCACGCGCAGTTCGTCGATGCGCACGCGGTCGTCCTCGACCACGATGCGCTGCACCTTCGGCTCGGGCACGCCGCGGCCGGCGGCGCTGGCGGCGGGTTCGGGCGGGCTCGCGGCCGGCACGGCAGCGGACGCCGGCTCGGTCACCCGTGGCGTCTGGGCCGCGCCCGGCAGGTGGACGCCGGATGCGGCAAGCAGGGCGATCGCGGCCAGGCGCTTCATGCCGCCGTTCTAGGAGGCCGGGGGCGGGGCGGCCGGC
>JAFLDG010000318.1 GCA_017302495.1 Burkholderiales bacterium | reverse complement strand
CGCGCAGGACTCGATCGCCGACAGCCCCTTCCTGCTGGCCGGCGCCCGCGGCCGCACCGAGGTGCTGCGCGCGATGCTGCTGCCGCCCACCGGCAGCGCCGACCGGCCGGACTACGCGCGCTTGAACCGCTACGGCGGCACCGCGCTGATCCCGGCCTGCCACTACGGGCACGTGGCCACGGTGCGGCTGCTGCTGCAGGCCAGCCGGATCGACGTGAACCACGTCAACCGGCTCGGCTGGACCGCGCTGCTCGAGGCGGTGATCCTCGGCGACGGCGGCGCCGCGCACGCCGAGATCGTGCGCCTGCTGCTCGCGCACGGCGCCGACCCGCTGCGCGCCGACGCCCAGGGCGTGACGCCGCTCGCCCATGCCCGGCAGCGGGGGCAGGCGCAGGTCGCGGCGCTGATCGTGGCTGCCGGCGGGCGCTGACGCGGCCTCGCCTCCACCCCTGCGGCGGAGGCGGCGCCGGGCCGGCCGGCCCGAACGGTGCCGGCCGCGGCGACGCTCAGGCCGCGGCGAGCCGCGCGCCGGCGGCCGGCGGCGCCTGCACCGTCAGCCCGCCGCCGAGGTCCCGCCACTCGCGCTCGAAGCCGCGGCGGAACTCGTCGTTCCGGTGGTAGACCACGGCGAAGGCGACGGCCAGGCCGATCGCCAGCGCCCAGGCCAGCCGCGTCAGGCCGAGCAGCAGCCGGTTCGATGCGGCAAAAGCGCCGTAGAACCAGCTGGCCACGCCCCAGAGCAGGATCAGCCCGAGGATCCACAGCACCTTGCCGGCCGTGCCGCGGCGGCGGTCGATCGCGCAGTCGACCACGCTCCAGATCGGCTGCACCAGCACCATGAACAGCATCAGCAGCGCGAAGGCGACGCCGAAGCCGAGCAGGGCCAGGGCGGCGAAGCCGGTCAGGGTCTCGTTCATCACGCAAGGGGCGGGGTTCGGCCGCGGGGCCAGGGCCTCGCACTCTAGTGCAGCCCGCACGCGCTGCCGCCTCCCGGGCGCGGCCCGGAGCCGCCCCTGGCCGCGCCGGATAATTCAGCCGGTGAAGCCCGAACGCATCGTCATCGGCCTGTCCGGCGGCGTCGACTCCGCGGTCGCCGCCTGGCTGCTGAAGCACCAGGGGCACGAGGTCATCGGCCTGTTCATGAAGAACTGGGAAGGCGACGACGACGACGCGTACTGCAGCGCGAACGCCGACTTCGTCGACGCCGCCGCGGTGGCCGACGTGATCGGCATCGAGATCGAGTTCGTCAACTTCGCCGCCGAGTACCGCGAGCGCGTCTTCGCCGAGTTCCTGCGCGAGTACCGCGCCGGCCGCACGCCGAATCCGGACGTGCTGTGCAACGCCGAGATCAAGTTCAAGGCCTTCCTCGACCATGCGCTGCGGCTCGGCGCCGAAGCCATCGCGACCGGCCACTACGCACGCGTGCGGGCCGGGGGCACCGGCTTCGAGCTGCTGAAGGGCGTCGATCCGCTGAAGGACCAGAGCTACTTCCTGCACCGGCTGACGCAGGCACAGCTCGCGCGCACGCGCTTCCCGCTCGGCGCGATGCGCAAGACCGAGGTCCGCCGGCTGGCCGCCGAGATCGGCCTGCCGAACGCGCAGAAGAAGGATTCGACCGGCATCTGCTTCATCGGCGAGCGGCCGTTCCGCGAATTCCTGAACCGCTTCCTGCAGCAGACGCCGGGGCCGATCCGCGACGAGCGCGGGCGCACGCTCGGCCGGCACCTGGGCCTGAGCTTCTACACGCTCGGCCAGCGCCAGGGCCTGGGGATCGGCGGCGTGAAGGACAAGGGCGCGGCGCGCGGCGGCGCCGAGCACGAGCCCTGGTACGTCGCCGGCAAGGACCCGGCGCGCAACGTGCTGCAGGTGGTGCAGGGCCACGACCATCCGGCGCTGCGGTCGCGCGCGCTGGTGGCGGACGGCTGCAGCTGGATCGCCGGCCGGCCGCCGCCGGGCGCGTATGCGGCCAAGACCCGCTACCGCCAGGCCGATGCCGCCTGCCGCGCGGTCACGACGGACGGCGATGCGCTGCGCCTGGACTTCGACGCGCCACAGTGGGCGGTGACACCGGGGCAGTCGGCCGTGGTCTACGACGGCGAGGTCTGCCTCGGCGGCGGCTTCATCGCCGCGACCGAGCCGTGGCCGGCGGCGCCGTCACGACCGGCCGCGCAGCCAGTCGAGCAATAGCGCACCGACCCGCGCCGGCTGCTCCCAGGTGAGCAGGTGGCCGCAGTCGTCGAGCAGCTCCAGCCGCGCGCCGGCGATGCCGGCGGCGATCTCCTGCGAATGCTCGGGCGGGGTCAGCCGGTCGTCGTGGCCGCAGACGACCAGGGTCGGGCAGCCGATCGCCGCCAGCCCCGGCCGGTAGTCGCCGCGGGCCATGATCGCGCGGTTCTGCGCGATCAGCTGGCCCGCGCCGGCGCGTTCGATCATCTGGAGGTACGGCGGCGCGAGCGCGGCCGCGTGCTCCGGGTGGAAAGCGAACGCGACGTTGGCCTGCAGCACCTCGCGCATCCGGCCCTGCTCGAACAGCACGATCGCGTCGCGGCGCAGCTGCAGCAGCTCCGGCGTGTCCGGCCGGGCGCTGGTGGCCAGCAGCGCGAGCGAGCGCACGCGCTGCGGCGCCTGGCGCGCGACCTCGAGCGCGACCATGCCGCCCATCGAGGTGCCGACCAGGTGCAGGTCGCCGTCGGTTTCGGCCAGCAGCGCGGCCGCCATTTCGGGCAGCGTCGCGAAGCGCGTGTGCACGTCGGCCACGCGCACCGGGCCGAGCGGCGCCAGCGCCGCGGCCTGCTCGCGCCACAGTTGCGCGTCGCAGGCCAGACCGGGGATCAGGGTAATCACGGGCATCAGCGGCAGTGTGCCAGAAGCACCGGCTATGCTCGCGGGTGGCCCGGCCGCTCCGACCCCGACGCGTGAACCTTCCGCTGCACCGCCTGTGCCTGCTCTGGCTGCTGGCCCTGGCGGCGCCCTGGCTGCAGGCGCGGCCGGTCCAGACCGAGCACGTGACCGCCGAGCTGGTGGCCGAGCGCACCGCGGTCGCACCGGGCGGCACGCTGCAGATCGGCCTGCGGCTGCAGCACATCCCGAAGTGGCACACCTACTGGCGCAACCCCGGCGACTCGGGCCTGCCGACGACGATCGACTGGACGCTGCCGCCGGGCAGCCGCGTCGGCGCCATCGAATGGCCGGCGCCGAAGCGGCTGCCGATCGGCCCGCTGGTCAACTACGGCTACGAAGGCGAGCTGCTGCTGCCGCTGCCTTTCACCGCGCCGGCCGACGCGCAGCCGGGCTCGACGCTGAAGCTGCGGGCGCAGGCGAAGTGGCTGGTCTGCCACGATGTCTGCATTCCGGAGGAGGCCACGCTCGAGCTGGCGCTGCCGGTGGTGGCCGATGCCGCGGCCGCCGGCAGCACCGCGCACAGCGCGCACTTCGACCGCGCGGCCGCGGCGCGCGCGCAGCCGCTCGCCGGTTGGCGCGCGCAAGCGCAGCGCAGCGGCCGTGAGCTGCTGCTGACGCTGGAGCGCGAGAGCGGCGCGGCGCCGGCGTCGCCGCCGGCGATCGAGGTCTTCCCGTACGTCGAGCAGCTGGTCGAGCCGGCGGTGCACGAGCTGTACGCGACGCCGCGCGGTTACGCGCTGAAGCTGCGACTCGGCGCGAACGCGGCCGATCCGCCGGCGGCGCTGCAGGGCGTCGCGGTCGCCCCCGACGCCGCCGCGTGGGGCGGCTCGTCGCCGATGGCCGAGTTCAGCGCGCCCTGGCGCGAGGTGCCGCGCATCGTGCTGCCCGACGGCGCGCGGCCGCTCGACGGCACGACCGCGCTCGCCGCGGCGGCGCCGGCGGCGGCCGGCCTCGGCGTCGGCCTGGCGCTGCTGCTGGCCTTCGCCGGCGGCATGCTGCTGAACCTGATGCCCTGCGTGTTCCCGGTGCTGTCGATCAAGCTGCTCGGCCTGGCCCGGCAGGCTGCGCCGGCGGCGCTGCGCGTGCACGCGCTGGCCTACGCGGTCGGCGTGCTCGCCACCTTCGTCGCGCTGGCGCTGGTGCTGATCGGGCTGCAGGCGGCCGGCGAGGCGGTGGGCTGGGGCTTCCAGCTGCAGGAGCCGGCGGTGGTGTTCGTGCTCGCGCTGCTGTTCTGCGCGATCGGCCTGAACCTGATGGGCGGCCTCGAGTTCGCGAGCCTGCTGCCGCAGCGTTTCGCGCTCTGGCGCGGCCGCCATCCGGCCGGCGATGCCTTCGGCGCAGGCGTGCTCGCCGTGGTCGCCGCCAGCCCGTGCACGGCGCCGTTCATGGGCGCCGCGCTCGGCTTCGCCCTGACGCAGACCGCCCCGGTCGCGCTCGCGGTGTTCGTCGCACTCGGCATCGGCATGGCGCTGCCGTACGTGCTGCTGACCGTGCTGCCCGGCTGGCGCCGCCGGCTGCCGAAGCCGGGGCCGTGGATGCTGCACCTGAAGCAGGGGCTGGCGTTCCCGATGTTCGCGACCGCGGTCTGGCTGGTCTGGGTGCTGGGCCAGCAGGCCGGGGTCGGCGCGGTCGCGAAGCTGCTGCTCGCGCTGGTCGGCGCCGGTGCGGTGGTCTGGGCCTGGCGCGCCGGGCGGATCAAGAAGATCGTGCGTTCGGCCGACCACCTGCTGTGCCTGTTTCCCTTCGAGCCCAAACTGTACGAAGGGCAGGGGATCGGCGTCACCTATATCGGCCATCCGGTGGCCGACACGATCCCGCTGCGCATCGATCGCGCCGAAATCCGGGATGCCTTGCAGATTCCGTCGCGCCTCAAGGTCTTCGCCCTTTTGCCTGGCAGCCGGCAGTCGGAAATCCAGCGCCTCGCCGAACCGATGCTGAAAGCTGCCGCGCTGATCCGCGATCAGGAAGACGACGTGTTGTTCCTCGTCCCGCTCGCCACCCGCGAAACGCGCATGCAATTCGAAGGCGAAATGTATCGCCTGGGCCTCGCCGACTTGCCAATCCGCCTGA
>JAFLDG010000317.1 GCA_017302495.1 Burkholderiales bacterium | reverse complement strand
GCCGGCGGCAGCGGCGGCCGCCGGCGGCAGGCGCCGGAGCACGGCCTTGACCCGCGCCAGCAGCTCACGCAGGTCGAAGGGTTTGGTCACGTAGTCGTCGGCGCCGACCTCGAGCCCGACCACCTTGTCGATCGCGTCGCCGCGGCCGCTGACGATGACCAGGCCGCAGCGGTGGTGCTCGCGCAGCTGGCGCGCGATGCCGAAGCCGTCCTCGCCGGGCAGGCCGAGGTCGAGCAGCACCAGCGCCGGCGGATCGCTGGCCATCAGCGCCATCAGCGCCGCGCCGCTCGGCAGCGGGGTCACGCGAAAGCCCTGCGCGCCGAGATAGGTGGCGAGCAACTGGCAGATGTCGGCCTCGTCGTCGACGACGGCGATGTGGGGCAGCGAATTCACGCAGGCGCGGTCGGGCAACCGGACAGCTGGGCCGGCAGGCGCCGGCACGGACCCGAGGCTATCAGCTTTGCCCCGGCGCTCGTCGCCGCCGGGGAGGAGGGCGGCGGCGGCCCTAGACCCGCCGCTCGCGCACGCGCACGCCGTCGACGACGGCCGTGCCGGGGTAGACGATCACCGTGTCGCCGGCGGCCAGCCCCTGCGTCACCCAGGCCGCGCTGCCGTTGCGCCCGCCGAGTTGCACCGGCACCTGCCGTGCGCGGCCGTCGCGCACGACGAAGGCGGCCATGCCGCCCGGGCCGGCGTCGCCGCCCGGCACCGGGAAGACGGCGCTGACCGGCACCATCAGGACACCCTCGCGCGCGACGGTGACGATGCGTACGCCGACCCGGTAACCGTCGCCGAGCGCGGCCCAGCGCTGCGCCGGGCTGGTGAGGTCGATCAGCACGCGCACCCGCTGCTCCTCGACGCCGAGCGCCGAGATCTTGGTGAAGGCCGCCGGCTCGACCAGCCGCACCCGGCCGAGCAGCGTGCCGGGGCCGCCCCAGCGCTCGACGATCACCGGGCTGCCGGGGGCGAGCTTCAGCGCGTCGGTGGTCAGCAGCTCGGCGACGATCTCCAGCTGGGCGGTGTCGCCCAGCTCGAGCAGCGGCGTGCCGAGCGCGACCACGGTCTCGCTGGTCTGCAGCACGCGCAGCACGCGGCCGGCCACCGGCGAGCGCAGCGTGAACACGCCGTCGGCCGAAGCGCCGGCGCCGACCGCGGACAGCGCCGCGCGCGCCTGTTCGACCTCGTGCACGGCGACCCGGCGCTCCTCGAGCGCGGTGTCGAGCTCCTTCTGTGCCGCGACCGCGGCCAGTTGTTCGCTCTCGAGCCGGTTCGGCGACACGAAGCCCTGGCGCGCGAGCTGCTCGGTGCGCTGCAGGTCGTTGCGCGCCTGCTGCAGCGCGACCCGGGCGCGCTCGATCCGCGCGTCGACCCGCTTCACCACCGCCTGCGTGACCTCGACCCGGGCGCGCTGCGCACGCAGTGTGCGCTCGTCGAGCAGCGGCGACAGCGCCGGGGTCAGCGTCGCGACCACCGCGCCGGCGGCGACCGCATCCCCTTCGCGCAGCTGGATGCGCTCGAGCCGGCCCGCCAGCGGCGCCGAGACCACGTAGCGGTCGCGCAGCCGGGTCTTGCCGTCCTCGTCGATCGTCGCCTCGAAGCGGCCGATCGTGGCGACGGCAACCTCGACTTCGACCGGCCGCGGCGCGAAGGCCCAGGCCAGCAGCAGCGCCGCGGCGGCCACGACCGCGCCCGTGACGAGCCAGCCCTTGCGTGTCATCCGATCCGTCCTTTCGCTTTCGTCTTGTGCGTGCCGTCGCCGCCGATGCCGTGATCAGTCGCGCGTCTTCAGCGCGGCGACCAGGTCGAGCCGGTCAATGTGCCGGCGCACGACCAGCGCGCTGGCCAGCGCCGCGGCCACGACCGCGATCGCCGCCCAGGCGTAGGTGCGCGGCCGAATCACCACCGGAAAGTAGAACTGGTCGGACTTCAGCGCCTCGGTGATCGCGTGCGTCAGCCCCCAGCCGAAGAGCATGCCCAGCGGCAGCGCGACCGCGATCAGCAGCGCCATCTCGCCGAGCAGCATCGCCGACACCTCGGCCCGGGTGAAGCCGAGCACGCGCAGGCTCGCCAGCTCCCAGGCGCGTTCGGCGAGCGCGATGCGGGCGTTGTTGTAGACCACGCCGACCGCGATCACCGCGGCGAAGGCGGTCATGATCGTGCTCATGATGCGCACGTTGCGCGCGCTGATCTCCTCCATGTTGCGCAGCATCGTCGCCTTGCTCCAGGCACCGGCGACGCGCGGCAGGCCGCGGATCGCGCCGAGCACGCCGGCCTCGCCGCCGCGCTCGACGCCGAGCACCCAGCCGCCGGCGACGTCGCCGTCGCCGAGCAGCCGGTTCAGCGCCTCGCGGTCCATGTAGGCGTTCAGGCCCATCATCTCCTGCACGGTGCCGGCCACCGGCAGCTCGAGCGTGCGGTCTTCGCCTTCGAGCACGCGCATCTGCACCCGGTCGCCGACGGCCAGGCCGAGCTTGGCCGCGAGCCGGTCGGTCAGCACCAGGCCGCGGCCTTCGAGCAGCGTCTCGCGCTGGCTCACGTCGATCACGCGGTACAGCTCCGCCCGGCCGGCGTAGCCGCGCAGCAGCGCGCGTTCGCGCCGCGGGCCGTTGATCAGCGTCACCGGCACGAAGCGGGTCGCCTCCACCTCGGTCACGCCGGGCAGCCGGGCCAGCTGGTGGCGCACGCCGGCGTCGAGCGGGTCGGTGGCCCAGACCGAGACGTCGCCGCGCAGCGCGAGGTTGAACTGCACGTCGACGACGACCTCGATCGCGTCGCGGATGAAGTTGCCGACGACGACGATCGCCACCGCCGCGGCGACGCCGCCGAGCGCGAGCGCGGCGCGCCAAGGCCGCCGTTCCAGGTTGCGCAGCACCATGCGCAGCCGCGGGCCGGCGCCGCCGATGCCGGCCCGCTCGAGCAGCGTGCGCCGGTAGCGGCCGGGCGCGGGCGGGCGCATCGCCTCGGCCGGCGGCAGGCGCACCGTGGCGGCGATCGCGTTGAAGGTGCCGAGCACCGCGGTGGCTGCGCTTAAGGCCCCGCTGGTCAGCCACAGCCAGGGGGCGATCCGGTGCTCGAAACTCGGGAAACGGAAGAACTCGGCGTACAGGCCCGTCAGCTGCACGCCGAGCCAGCGGCCGAGCACGAGGCCGATGACGCAGCCGAGCGCGACGATCAGCAGCACCAGCTTCAGGTAGTGCGCGACGATCGCGCCGTTGCCGTAGCCGAGCGCCTTCAGCGCGGCGATCTGCTCGCGCTGCGTGGCCACCAGCCGCGACACGACCACGTTCAGCAGGAACGCCGCGACGCCGAGGAAGATGGCCGGCAGCACGGTGCCGAGCACGCGCTGCTCGGCGATCTCGTTGTCGAGCATCGCGTGCGACGACTGCTCGGTGCGGCCCTGCGCCTCGCGCCCGCCGTAACGCGCCAGCTGCAGCGCCAGCGCGTCGCGCACCGCGGCTTCGTCGGCGCCCGGCGCGAGCTTGACCGCGACCCGGTTGAAGGCGCCCTGCATGTCGTAGGCGGCGGCGAGGGTCTCGCGGTCGAGCCAAAAGACGCCGAAGCCGCGCAGATCGGGCATGCCCCAGAGGCCGGCGAAGATGTATTCGGGCGACAGCGCGGTGCCGGCGACGACCAGGCTGCGCTGCCGGCCGTTGATCAGCGCCTGCAGCCGGCTGCCCGGCTTCAGCCCGTGCGCCTGGGCGAAGCCCTCGGACACCAGCACCTCGATCGCGTCCTGGCCGCGCTGGCCGCCGTCGCCGTCGAGCGCGCGGCCGCTGGAGACGACGACGCGGTTCATCCGCGGCGGCACGCGCCGGTCGATGCCGATCAGGTGGCCGATGATCGGGTCCGGCACGCCCGGCAGCTCGATGCGCACCATCTGCTCGAGCGTGGTCTGCACGTCGGCCACGCCGGGGATCGCGCGCAACGGCTCGGCGAGCGCGTTCGGCGCGCGCTTGACGGTGGCGAAGACATCGGCGAAGCGGCCGTCGGCGTAGAAGCGGTCGCGCGCCAGCGCCAGCGAATCCACCGCCGACAGCGTGGTCACGAAGCCGCCGACGCCGCTGGCGACGACGAGCGCGATCGTCAGCGCCTGGCTCCACAGCCGCTTCAGGTCGCGCAGCAGCTTGCGGTCGAGCGCCTTCACCAGGCCAGCTCCGACGGCGCGAGCTTGCGCGCATTGGTGTCGATGCGCTGGATCCGGCCGTCGCCGAGGTGGATCACGCGGTCCGCCATGGCCGCGATCGCGGCGTTGTGGGTGATCACGATCGCGGTCGTGCCGAAGCTCTGGTTGATGTCGGCCAGCGTCTCCAGCACCAGCTTGCCGGTCTGGTAGTCGAGCGCGCCGGTCGGCTCGTCGCACAGCAGCACGTCGGGCCGCTTGACGATCGCGCGCGCGATCGCGACCCGCTGCTGCTCGCCGCCGGACAGCTGCGCCGGGAAGTGGTCGCGCCGCGGCGTCAGGCCGACCCGGTCGACCGCCTCGTCCACCGGCATCGGGTGTGCGGCGATGTCGGTGACGAGCGCGACGTTCTCGCGCACCGTCAGGCTCGGGATCAGGTTGTAGAACTGGAACACGAAGCCGACATGCTCGCGGCGGAAGGTGGTGAGGGCGGCCTCGTCGGCGGCGCTCAGGTCGGTGCCGGCGAACTGCAGGCGGCCGCGGCTGGGCACGTCCAGCCCGCCGAGGATGTTGAGCAGCGTCGACTTGCCGCTGCCCGAGGGCCCGAGCAGCACGACGAACTCGCCGCGCGCGACGTCCAGGTCGACGTCGCGCAGCGCCTGGACCTCGACCTCGCCGCTGCCGTAGATCTTCCACAGGCCACGGGCGCGGAACAGCGGTTCGGCGCTCATCTCGCCCCTTGGAACCTGCGGCGCGACCTGGCGCAGCGGAGCGAGCCGCTTCGGGACGGCCGGGCGGCGCACCGGGCCGTGCCGCCAAGGTTGACCGGGCGCAAGCGCGGGCCGCGCCGGG
>JAFLDG010000316.1 GCA_017302495.1 Burkholderiales bacterium | reverse complement strand
CGTCGCGGCACCGGGCTGGAAGCGGCTGCTGCGCGGGCTGCGTCGCGCCTCGGCGCACGACCTGCTGGCGACGCTGTGACCGCCCCGTTGCGCCTGGAAACCCGGCCGGTGCCGCCGCGCGCCGCGTTTGCGCTCGAGCGCGAGGGCGCGCATCCGCTGCTCGCGCGGCTGTTCGCCGCGCGCGGCGTGGCCGACGCGGCCGATCTCGACGACGGTCTGGCACGGCTGCTGCCGCCCGACGCGCTGCGCGGCATCGACGTTGCGGCGCGGCTGCTGGCCGACGCGCTCGATGCCCGGCAGCGCATCTGCATCGTCGCCGACTACGACTGCGACGGCGCCACCGCCTGCGCGGTGGCGCTGCGCGGGCTGGCGCTGCTCGGCGCCGCGCCCGGCACGCTGCACTACGTCGTGCCCGACCGCAGCGTGCACGGCTACGGTCTGACGCCGGCGATCGTCGACCTTGCGCGCGCGAAGCAGCCGGCGCTGCTGGTCACGGTGGACAACGGCATCGCCAGCTTCGACGGCGTCGCGCATGCGCGTGCGCACGGCCTGCGCGTGCTGGTCACCGACCACCACCTGCCGGCCGCCGGCGGCGCCGTGCCCGCGGCCGACGCGATCGTCAACCCGAACCAGCCGGGCTGCGAGTTCCCGAGCAAGGCGCTGGCCGGCGTCGGCGTGATGTTCTACGTGCTGCTCGCGCTGCGGGCCGAGCTGCGCGCACGCGGGCGCTTCGGCGCGGCCGCGCAGCCGAAGCTCGACGCGCTGCTCGACCTGGTCGCGCTCGGCACGGTGGCCGACGTCGTGCGGCTCGATCCGAACAACCGGCGCCTGGTGGCGCAGGGGCTGAAGCGCATCCGCGCGGGCCGGCTGCAGCCGGGGCTGGCCGCGCTGTTCGCGGCCGCCCGGCGCGAGCCGGCGCGCGCGAGCACCTTCGACCTCGGCTTCGCGCTCGGGCCGCGGCTGAACGCGGCCGGCCGGCTCGCGGACATGACGCTCGGCATCGAGTGCCTGATCAGCGACGACGCCGCGCGCGCGGCCGAACGGGCGGCCGCGCTGGATGCGATCAACCGCGAGCGGCGCGAGGTCGAGGCCGGCATGCTGCAGCGATCGGACGAACTGCTCGAGCGGCTGCTGCCGGGCGACGACGATGCGCCGCCGCCGGCGCTGGCGCTGTTCGATCCGCAGTTCCACGAAGGCGTGGTCGGCATCGTCGCCGGTCGGTTGAAGGACCGGCTGCACCGGCCGGCCTTCGTCTTCGCGCGCGGCGCCGACGGCTGGCTCAAGGGCTCGGGCCGCTCGATCGCGGGCTTCCACCTGCGCGATGCGCTCGACGCGGTGGCCAAGCGCGAGCCGGCGCTGCTGCGCCGCTTCGGCGGGCACGCGATGGCGGCCGGCTGCACCATCGCCGAGGCCGACTTCGGCCGCTTCGAGGCCGCGCTGCGCGAGACCGCCGGCGCCGGGCTCGAGCCGGCGACGCTGCAGCGCACGCTGCGCACCGACGGCCCGCTGCCGGCGCAGTGGTTCGATCCGGCGACCGCGGCGTTGCTCGACGCGCAGGTCTGGGGCGCCGGCTTCGACGCGCCGCTGTTCTGCGACGAGGTCGAGGTGCTGCAGCAGCGCCTGGTCGGCGAGCGCCACCTGAAGCTGCGCGTGCGCCATGCCGGCACGCTGCGCGACGCGATCTGGTTCGGCCGCGCCGAGCCGGTGGCCGAGCGCGTGCGGCTGGCCTACCGCCTCGGCCTCGACGAATGGCAGGGCGCGCAAAGGGTGCAGATGGTCGTGCAGGCCGCGCAGTGATTCGCACGCTGGCAAGATCGCTGCCGTTTCCATTGCCGAAGCCGCCATGCGTGCCTGGTTCCTTGCCCTGTTGACCGTCCTCGCGCTGCCGGCCGGGGCCGCCGAGCCGAAGGCCGTCACCGTCGCGCGCGGCCTCGCCAACCCGTGGGCGGTGGCCTTCCTGCCCGACGGACGCTTCCTCGTCACCGAGCGCGCGGGGCGGATGCGCATCGTCGAGCGCGACGGCCGTGTCGGCGAGCCGCTCGCCGGGTTGCCGCCGGTCGATGCGGGCGGGCAGTGCGGGCTGCTCGACGTGGTGTTGGACCTGAAGTTCGCCGAGAACGGCTGGATCTACTGGAGTTATGCCGAGGCCGGCGATGGCGGCAACGGCACCGCGGTCGCGCGCGGCCGGCTGCAGGGCACCCAGCTGCGCGACGTGCAGAGGATCTTCGCGCAGCAGCCGAAGGTGTCGAGCCGGCTGCATTGCGGCTCGCGGCTGGTGTTCGGGCGCGACGGGCGGCTGTTCGCCGCGCTCGGCGACCGCTTCTCACGCAAGGACGACGCGCAGACGCTCGACAACCATCTCGGCAAGGTGGTGCGGATCGAGCCCGACGGCCGGGTGCCCGCGGACAACCCCTTCGTCGGCCGCGCCGGCGCGCGGCCCGAGGTCTTCAGCCTCGGCCACCGCAACGTGCAGGCCGCCGCGCTGCACCCGGCGAGCGGCGAACTGTGGCTGGTCGAGCACGGCCCGCAGGGCGGCGACGAACTGAACCAGGTGCTCGCCGGCCGCAACTACGGCTGGCCGCTGCTGACCCACGGCCGCAACTACGGGCTGGGCACGCGCATCGGCGAAGAAGGGCCGAAGCCCGGCTTCGAGCAGCCGCTGCAGGTCTGGATGCCGGTCTCGGTCGCGCCCAGCGGCATGGCCTTCCTGACCAGCGACCGCTACCCCGGCTGGCAGGGCAGCCTGTTCGTCGGCACCTTGCGCGGCCAGGTGCTGCTGCGGCTGCAGCTCGACGGCACGAAGGTCGTGCGCGAGGAGCGGCTGCTCGGCGCGCTGAACGAGCGCATCCGCGACGTGCGCCAGGGGCCGGACGGCTACCTGTACGTGCTCACCGACAACGCCGACGGGCGCCTGCTGCGGCTGGAGCCGTGAGGTGACGCCCGCGTCCGCGCTCGCTCGCGAGGGATCGCGAGCGAGCGGTGCGCATGCTGGGGTGCGTGCAGTCGTGAAGGCTCGTTCCGGCCCGGAGCTGTCCTTCGTCGTTGTGACGAAAGCGGCCACTGCGGCGCTTCGACGCGGCGCACGGGGCCGCCGACGGGGTGGCCGACTCCGCTCAGCCCAATTCTTATTCGCTCCGTCGGCCACCCCGTCGTCGGCCCGTTCAGCGGTGCGCCCACGCCGCTCCCGTTCGTACGGGCGTAGCGTCTTGTCGTTGCTGCCGGAGCGCGCAGCCGGTGCCGGCAAAGGCGAGGAGGGGGCGGCCGACGGAGTGAATGAGAATTTGGCTGAACGGAGTCGGCTGCCCCCTCCTCGCCTTTGCCTCTCGGTCGCAACAGCAGCGAAACGGGAACAGCAGATCTTCCGAACAGCCGCAGAGGCCCGCGAGCGGACTTTTCCCGGGACCCGGAAGCGCGAACGCGAGTCGCATCAGTCGCTACAGGCAGTCGCTACAGGCAGTCGCTACAGGCAGTCGCTACAGGCAGTCGCTACAGGCAGTTGCCGCCGGCAGTCGAGCGGAACGTTGTCACACGGCGGCCGTCAGGCGATGCGCCCGAACCACCACACCGACAACCCGGCGCCGAGCAGCGCC
Source organism: Burkholderiales bacterium (assembly GCA_017302495.1). Taxonomy (GTDB): domain Bacteria; phylum Pseudomonadota; class Gammaproteobacteria; order Burkholderiales; family Burkholderiaceae_C; genus Rubrivivax. The sequence continues at coordinate 1,383 of JAFLDG010000316.1, read as the reverse complement.
AGCAGCGCGCCGGCGGCAGCGAAGAAGGCGCTGATCTCGGTTTCCTTGCGCTCGACCACCAGCTTCGCGCTGAGCGACTCGTAGACCTTCATCAGGTCCTGCGCGGTACCGGCGTAGAAGTACTCGGCCTGCGTCAGCACCGCGATGTTCTTCAGCGTCGCCTCGTCCAGGCGCACGCGCATGCTCCAGCCCTCGAAGCCGATGGTGTCGCCCTGCACCGTGCCGATGCCCACCGTGTAGACGCGCACGCCGCGGTCGGCGGCCATCTTCGCGGCCTCGATCGGATCGGGGCCGGTGGTGCGCTGGCCGTCGGTGAGCATGATGATCGCCGCCGAGGTGTACGAACCCGGCGGCACCGGCTTGAAGTTCTCCTTGCGCTCGCGCTCCTTCTGCCGGGCCGGATCCATCGGCGCCGGCATGCGGCGCTGGCCGGTGGCCTCCTCGATCTCGATGCCGTCCTCGGGAAACAGCGTGGCCAGCGACACCAGGATGCCGCTGCCGGTGGCGGTGGCGCGCTGCAGCTGGAAGCGGTCGATCGCGGCGACGATGTCTTCGCGGCTCGCCGTCGGCGCCTGGACCAGCGCCGCGGTGCCGGCGAAGGCGACGACGCCGACCCGCACCTCGCGCGGCAGCTTGTTGACGAAGGCCTTGGCCGCCTCCTGCGCCGCGATCAGCCGCGTCGGCTGCACGTCGGCGGCGCGCATGCTGCCCGACACGTCCATCGCGAGGATGATCGTGCGCTGCTGCAGCGGCAGCGTGATCACGGCCAGCGGCCGCGCGGTCGCGACCAGGCCGCAGCCGATCGCCAGCAGCAGCAGCGCCGGCGGCACGTGCCGCCGCCAGCCCGGGCCCCTGCCGAGCGCGGCCTTGGCCACCGCGATGCTGGCCAGCCGCACCGGGTTGCGGCGTCGCCGGCGCAGCAGCCAGACGTACAGCAACACCAGCAGCGGCAGCAGCCCCAGCGCCCACAGCACCTCGGGCCAGACGAAAGTCATGCCGCGGCCTCCGTCGGGCGGGCGCCGCCGGTGCGCAGGTGGGCGGGCCAGCGGCCGGGCACCTTCAGCCGCGCGCGCTGCCGCCGCATCGCTGCGAAGCGCAGCATCGACTCGAGCAGGTCGTCGCCGGTGGCCAGCTCGAGCGTGTCGACCCCGGCCTTGGCGAAGGCCGCGCGCAGCGCGGCCTCGCGCGCCTCGGCCTCGGCCGCGTAGCGCGTGCGGAAGGCCGGGTCGGCGGTGTCGATGAACAGCTGCTCGCCGGTCTCGGCGTCCTCGACCGTGACCAGGCCGAGTTCGGGCAGCGCCATCTCGAGCGGGTCGTACAGCCGCACCGCGATGACCTCGTGCTTCAGCGCGAGGCGGGCGAGCGGGTCCTCCCAGCCCGGCC
>JAFLDG010000315.1 GCA_017302495.1 Burkholderiales bacterium | reverse complement strand
CGGTCGAAGCGCGGCGCCGGGCCCGGCTGCACGACGCCGTCGACCTCGACGAAGCCGGCGCGCGCCTGGGCGTGCGCATGGCGCGGCGCTTCGTCCAGGGCCAGCACAGGCGCGAAGCAGGCGTCGGTGCCCTCGAGCAACGCGCACCATTCGTCGCGCGTCTTGCCGCGGAAGGCGGTGCTCAGCGCGGCGCGCAGCTCGGGCCAGGCGCGGCGGTCGTACTGGCGCTCGACGAAGCCTTCGTCGAGCCCGGTGCGCTGCACGAGTTCGGCAAAGAACTTCGGCTCGAGCGCGCCGATCGACACGTGCCGGCCGTCCGCGGTCTCGTAGGTGTCGTAGAACGGCGCGCCGCCGTCGAGCAGGTTCGAGCCGCGCGCGTCGCCCCAGCGGCCGCCGGCGGCCATGCCGTAGAAGATCGACATCAGCGAGCCCGCGCCGTCGACCATCGCCGCATCGACCACCTGGCCGCGGCCGGAGGCCTGGCGCTCGAACAGCGCGGCGAGCAGGCCCAGCGCCAGGTAGAGCGCGCCGCCGCCGTAGTCGCCGACCAGGTTCAGCGGCGGCACCGGCTTGCCGCCCGCCGGCCCGATCGCGTGCAGCGCGCCGGTGAGCGCGATGTAGTTGATGTCGTGCCCGGCGGCGCTCGCCAGCGGCCCGTTCTGGCCGAAGCCGGTCATGCGGCCGTAGACCAGCCGCGGGTTGCGTGCCTGGCAGTCGGCCGGCCCGAGGCCCAGGCGCTCGGCGACGCCGGGGCGGAAACCTTCGATCAGCACGTCGGCCTTCTCGACCAGCCGCAGCACTGCGTCCCGGCCGGCGGGCGACTTCAGGTCGATCGCCGCCGAGCGCCGGCTGCGGCCGGTGACCTCGTAGCGCTTGTCGACCGGCACGCCCAGACCGCTCGGCTCGGTGCGGTCGATGCGCACGACGTCGGCGCCCATGTCGGCGAGCAGCATCGCGCAGAACGGCCCGGGGCCGATGCTCGCCAGTTCGATCACGCGCAGTCCCTGCAACGGTCCCATCTGAAGCCGTCCTTCGTCGAACGCCGCGCGGCGGCGGCTGGCGCCGCCGAGTGTGCCCGATGTGCGCGGCCGCGCCTGTCGCGCCGGTGCCGGGTCCGGCGCCGTGCTCTGTGCCGCGTGCGACAGAGGGCCGCCGCCCCGGCGTGTAGCCTTCGGGCGATGGCCCAGTCCCACATCCCGCCGCGTGCGCTCGTGCTGCTCGCGGTGCTCACGCTGGTGTGGGGCACCAACTGGCCGCTGTTCGCGTTCGCGGTGCGCGAGGTGTCGGTCTGGACCTTCCGCGCGGTGGCGGTGGTGATCGCCGGCGTCGTGCTGCTGGCGGTGGCGCGCCTGCGCGGCCAGTCGCTCGTCATTCCGCGCAAATGGTGGCCGACGATCGTGGTCGCCACCGGCTTCTACCTGGTGCTGTGGAACATCGCCAGCACCTACTCGGCGATCCTGATCCCGTCGGGGCAGTCGGCGGTGCTCGGCTTCACGATGCCGCTGTGGGCGGCGCTGGTGTCGTGGGCGGTGTTCGGCGAACGGCTGACGCGGCGCATGGCGCTGGCGGTGGCCTTCGGCGGCGCGTCGGTGGGGCTGCTGATGATCCCGGGCTGGGACGCCTACGCGCGCGCGCCGCTCGGCTTCGCGCTCGGCCTGCTCGCCGGCTTCGGCTGGGCAGTGGGCACGCTGATCCTCAAGCGCGGCCAGGTCGTCGTGCCGGCCACCGTGCTCACCGGCTGGCAGCTGCTGATCACCGCGGTGCCGACCACGATCGGCGCCTTCGTGCTGGGCGACGGCGAGTGGTTCGTGCCGTCGTGGCAGAGCGTGCTCGTGATCGGCTACATCGCGCTGGTGCCGATGAGCATCGGCAACGTCGCCTGGTTCGCGATCGTCGGCATGCTGCCGGTGAACGTGGCCGGGCTGTCGTCGATCCTGGTGCCGATCGTCGCGATGATCTCCGGCGCGGTCGTGCACGGCGAGCCGCTGGGGCCGTTGCAGTGGGCGGCGATGGTGTGTTGCGTGGCCGGACTGTCGCTGGCGCTGCTCAGGCCGCGCGCGCCGGCTGCGCAGGGGGCGCAACGATGAGGATGCACATTCCTCCGTCGTGACGCCCGGGTCGGCGGCCGACCGCGTGCTGCCCGCACACATGGGCGAGTGCATCGCTCGCGTCGGCGAGCATACCGGCGGTGCGCGTTCGCGCTACGAGTCGTCGCGGCTGGTGCAGGATGCGGTGCTCCGCAATCTGCAGAGCCTTGCCGAGTCGTTACATGAGCCGGACCCCTCGGCTGCGTAGACCCGGCTCGCGAACGGCGATCGTTCGGCGCGTCAGCGCCGGCGCCGCCAGCTGATCAGCGCAGCCAAGCCGAGCCCGAGCAAACCGGCACTTGCCGGCTCGGGTACCGCGGTGAGGAACACGCCGGACTCGGACCGGAACGACGACTCCTCCGGCAACGTGAGCCGGACCGTCGCCGTGTTCGAGAAGTCCGCCGGCCCGGCTGCCGTCATCCCGATCACGAAGCCCAGCGTCGGGTCGTCGCCCGAGACGTCGATGCTGGCGACGAAGCGGTTGGTCTTGTTTCCGACCTGTGCCCAGTCGCCGAAGGTGCTGAAGGTGTAGAACTCCTCGGGTTTGGCGGTGGAGTTGACGACATTGCTGCCCGAGGCCGTCCTCCAGCCGACCGAGCCCGCAACCTGGTCGGTCAGCGCGTAGGTGTAAAGGCCGCTGTACGCGTTGAACCAATAGTTGGCCTGGCCTCGATCCTGCCCCGGTGCACGCCCGTAGGTGCCGTTGACGACAAGGTCGAAGCTGACTGTCTTCACCTGGCCCGGGCCGAGCCCGGGGATCGTCAGCCACAGCATGTCGCCCAACTGCACCGTTGCGGAGCCCGACGCGTTCGCGGCCAGGCGCAGCTTGCCGTCGCGCAGATCGGCACTGGCGGACACGTTGGCGTCGGTATGGCTGACGAACGGATCGGTACCGGTCTGCGTACCCGCGGCGCACGACCAGCCGCCTTGGTAGTTACCTGGCGGAGGCGTCAGACCGGAGTTGCACTTCGAAACCAACACGGGGCCGGAGGGCAGCAACGACACGGTATCCAGGCTGGCCCTGTACGCCCAAGCAGGCAGACCGAGAAGCGCCATCGCGGATATGGCCCACTTCACCCACCGAGAACACGGCGTCATGATGCACCTCCCCTTACGGGTCACCGGGTGCGCAGCGTTGCCCTCTGCACGCGGGTTCGCCATCCCGCATCCGAGGGGGGGCGAGATGTCCTTTGGGATAGATCAAAAAGAGGCGTCGCGTTGGTGCGCGCCTTTCGCATCCAGGCACGGCCCTCCATAACCGGAGCGATCTCCCCGTCCGTTACGTGCACTTGGCGCCGGGGCCGCGGAACGGGAAGCGCCTCGCCCCGACTGCCAGTTCGGAGCAATGCCTCGCTACGCCGCGAGGAACCCATCCGCGCGTGGTCCCGCCCAGGGTGCAGCGACCGGTCGGCAACGGGTCGGGCTACCGAGTGCCCTTGCCTGTCCTGCCGACAGCGCCGATGGAAAGTGCGGAGGTCTGGCGCAAGCTCAGACGCCGCCGGCCACGTGCCGCTCGCGCAGTTCCCGCTTGAGCACCTTGCCGATGTGGCTGCGCGGCAGTTCGTCGATCAGGTGCACCGCGGCCAGCCGCTGCGTCTTGCCGACGCGCGCGTTGCACCAGTCGCGCAGTTCGTTCTCGGTTGCCGTGCCGCCGGGCGCGAGCACGACGTAGGCCACCGGCGTCTCGCCCCACTCGGCGCTCGGCACGCCGACCACCGCGACATCGGCGACCGCGTCGTGCCCGCGAAGCACGCCTTCGAGGTCGCTCGGGTAGATGTTGAAGCCGCCGCTGATGATCATGTCCTTGCGCCGGTCGAACAGGATCAGGAAGCCGTCGTCGTCGAAGCGGCCGATGTCGCCGGTGCGGATGAAGCGCCGGCCCTGCGTGTCGAACCACTCGACCTCGCGCGTCTTCTCCGGCTGGCCGTGGTAGCCGGTCATCATGCCGGCGGAGCGGCCGACGACCTCGCCGGCCTCGCCGGGCGCGACCTCGCGGCCGGCTTCGTCGATCAGCTTGATCTCGCTGCCCGCCGCGGGGCGGCCGACGGTGTGCAGCTTGTCCGGGTGCTCGTGCGCGTTCAGGATGCAGCTGCCGCCGCCTTCGGTCATGCCGTAGAACTCGACCAGCCCGCCGGGCCAGCGCTTCAGCACGTCGGCCTTGAGCCGGGCGCTGAACGGCGCGCTGGTGCAGAACTTCATCCTGAAGGACTTCAGGTCGTGCGCGTCGAAGTCGGGCCGCGCCATCAGCCGCTGGTACTGCACCGGCACGAGCATCGTGTGCGTGACACGGATGCGCTCGGCCAGCTTGAGGTAGGCGGCGGCGTCGAACTTCGACATCAGATGCACCGCGCCGCCGAAGGCCAGCGTCGGGAAGAAGACGACCAGTGTCGTGTTCGAGTACAGCGGCGTCGCCAGCAGCGTCACCGTGTCGGGCCCGTAGCCGTAGCTCAGCCCGCGCATCACGTGCGCCCAGCGCATGCCGTGCGGCTGCACGATGCCTTTCGGGTGGCCGGTGGTGCCGCTCGAGTAGATGATGTTGAACGGCATCTCCGGTCGCAGCTCGACCGACGCCGGTTTCGCGTCGGCCGCCGCGAGCCAGGCCGCCAGGCCCGGCCCGGGCAGCGACGGGTCCAGCGCAGTCACCGGCACCGCGCCGCCGAGCGCCGGCAGCAGCGGTGCCGCCGCCTCGTCGGCGAACAGCCGCGTCGCCTGGGCATCGCCGACCATCGCCGCGAACTGCGCGGGCGTGACCGACGGCGCGATCGGTGCCACCGCGACGCCGGCGCGCAAGGCGCCGAGGAACACCGCCGCATAACGCGGCGAGGCGGGCACACCCTACATAACAGGGATGTGCGGGTTACAGGCCTTCAAGAATTGTGGAATCCGCTTCGCGGGTTCCACCCTGCACAATATGATCA
>JAFLDG010000314.1 GCA_017302495.1 Burkholderiales bacterium | reverse complement strand
ATCGAGGAGGTCAACGAACCAGGCAAGGACCTACACTTATCCACAGCCGACGATCTCGATGTCGGCTTCCACCCCTGGCTCAATATTGAGTCGGCACGGTGGCTCAAAATTGAATCGGCGCCGACACGGCTGCGCTCAGATGCGCTCGCTGCTCAAGGCCTTGGATGCCAAGGCCATCGAACTCAACGAACGCCCGGCACGCAAGGCCGCGTAGCATCGCCATCAAGGAGTCGTCACCGGCCACCGTTCAACACGGATCGGGACATCGCCGGTCAAGGCGGTCAGCGGAAACATGAAACTAGCCACGCCCGGCCAGTCGACTCAAGTAGGCGCTCGTGAGGCTGTAACTCTCACGGGAACGATGGCCGACGATAGAACTCAACGCGTACGTGCAACACTTGTCAAGAAGGGGCGGCAGGTGTGGCGAGTGGTCATACTGTCAAACTCAGGCAAAGACCCTGCGTCGGAACATCCGCTCAAGCTTCAGGCCTTGCTCCTTCAATCCATCGACTAAGGCCCAGGCCTAACTGGTCGGTCAACCGGACGCGCTACGGCATGGCACCCTGGCCGTGCGACCGCCTTGGTTCATCATCGGCCGCACGGCCAGAGTGCCATGCCTCCGCACGCAGGTTACCTCTACGTTAGGCGGCAAGTGATGGAGCCTGTGCCCTACGACGACTTCCTGGTGGAGCTGTTTGACCGAGCCAGAACGGTCGACGCAATTATTGCCAACGCGGCCACCAGAGAGTTTGCACGCGTGCTCAAGGCAGCCAAAGACGCCGGTACGTCGTCCACACTTCTTGACAGCTACGTTGGAAGGGTTCGCGAAGCGAAGCGTATTGCGCGTAGCGAAGAACCGTGGGTATCAGCCTTCCAGCTGTTCGAGACCAGAGACCGAGACAAAGACGTGTTCCACTGGGTCTTGCGAGCGGAGCCAGGTGACGTAGCGATAGACGAGCAAGGTGCGTTGTATCTCTCTCCCACGCTCGCAAACAGCGCGCTGTACACGGACAGGCACAACCTAAGATTGCGCAGCAAGAATCAACGAACCATCATTGTTGTTCTCGTTGGAATCATGGTTCTGTTAGCACTACGGGCACTGTTCAGTGGCGCTGCCGCCTAACCCGTCTACAAGGACTTCCCCCGGCGTCAAGCGGATATTTGGTTTTCCTCTTGCCAAGCTGGCTGTTTGGTATTCGGCTGTTTCGAGTTCAGGGCGTGCGCCGGTGCGGATGCGGTGCGACAGAGAACAGACTGCACATCTACAAACGGCCTTGTTGCACCTTGCGGTGCGGACCCGGATACGAACCGCTCAGCCGGGCTCCATTCGTTCCACGGGGTTGGGCGCGATCGCCGCCGCGCAGGGTTAGTCGAGTTCACCGGCTGCCGGTCTGACCTGTCAATGCATCTTCGAGAGCACGTCTTCGGTGGAAGCAGTGTGGGCTGGCCTGATCGGTTGGCGCCGCTCAGGCCATGCAAGGCGTCGGCGACACGGGCACGGGCGCCGCGCGCTCCTTCTCGGGCCGCTTGGCATCGGGCTTGACGCTGACGTGCCGGGCATCGAAGCCGGCATCGCGCGTCATCACCGCCCACAGGACTCGGGCGTTCTTGTTGGCCATGGCCACGCAGGCCTTCTGCCAGCCCACGCGCGCGCTGAGCTGCACCAGCCAGCGCGAGATCGGATCGTCGCGCTTGGGCGCGCTCATCACCGCGGTCTTGGCGCCCTGGATGAGCAACGTGCGCAGGTAGTCGTCGCCGCGCTTGGTGATGCGCCCCAGGCGGACCTTGCCGCCGCTGGAGTCCTGCCGGTTAACTCGACGTTCGGCCTCACGGGCAATCGTCTCTAAACGCCCGTTGACATGTCTCTTTTGTGTAGCTACACTAATCCATGCGAGTCGAGTTCGACCCGACCAAAGACGCAGCGAACCTTTCGAAGCACGGAGTCTCATTGGCGTTGGCGGCAGAGCTCGACTGGGATGCTGCGCTGGTCTGGGTCGACGACCGCTTCGAGTACGGCGAGTTGCGCATGATCGCGCTCGCACCGAAGACCTCGATCCTTTACTACGTGGCCTTTGTGGAACGCGTTGAGGTGCGAAGGCCAATCAGCCTGCGCCGAGCCAATCGTCGGGAGGTGAAGCGCTATGTCCAGAGTGTCTAAGCGGCCGGCCGTCGTGATGCCAAGTGCAGCCGAAGATCGGGCCATCACTGCAGCAGCCAAAGCCGATCCGGATGCACAGCCGCTGACGCCGAAGCAGTTGGCGGCGATGGTCCCAATACGAGCGCTACGCGGCCGTCCGAAGTCGGCGAATGCGAAGCAGCTTGTTTCGGTCCGCTATAGCCCCGAGGTCTTGGAGTACTTCAAGTCCACCGGTGAAGGTTGGCAGTCGCGCATGGACGGCGTCCTACGCGAATACGTCACACGTCATCCGCGTAGAACTTGAAGGTGAGGCCGAACCCCGCGTTCCAGCGGACCGCCTCCGGCGTCCGCTGAGCGCAAACGTTCGAAGGCTTGACCTTCACCTACGAGGATGACCGCTTCGCCTGCGGAGAACAACGCTTCGTGACCCTGGGGCTGCTGGCAGGTATGCCGGTCTCCATTGCCCACACCGAGTCCGACGATGAAATCCGTCATCTCCTTCCGCAAAGCAATCGCTCGCGAAGCGCGCCTCTTCTTCGACCAAGTCCAGGACTGACTGGGAACGCCTGATGTCGTCGAAGAAGGGGAAAGCCACGGTCGAACATCCCGAGTTCGATCCGAAGCACGTGGTGCGCGGTATCGTGCGGCGCGGCCTGAAGCCCGTCCCGTCCAAGGAACTGATCTCGCTGCGGATCGACCAGGACGTGATCGAATGGTTCAAGGCGCAGGGTCCCGGATACCAGACACGCATCAACGCGGTGCTTCGCGCGTTCCGCGATGCATCTGCGGCCTGACTGGTCGGCCGAGGCGACCCGCATCAGCATTGGGCCCTCCGTCGCCATGGTGCTCGTGCCTGAGGATCGAGCCGTTCGACGAAGCGCGGCTGGCGACGTACCTGGCCGAGCAGGGCCAGGCCCTCGTCGGCCGCGCGGCGAACAACTACGGCGCCGAAGGCTTCGGCTCGTCGCTCTACATCGCCGATCCGGATGGCAACGTCATCGAGCTCAAAGGCCCACCCACTTCAACGGCTGATCCGGGCCATGTCTAGGGAGTCGTCTGCCGCCGAACTCGGGGCGTTGGAAGCCAGGCGCAACGTCGGCGCCGAGATCCTGCAGTCGATCAAGGACATGAAGGCAGGAAAGGGCAAGGTCGTGCTGTCGCCGGCGGTCGCGGCGCGGCAAGCCACCGGGTTGCGCCCGGTACCCTGGACAGTATCCTCAAGCAGGCAGGCCTGAAGGTCTGAGGTCGTATGCGCGACGCCGTTGTCATCGAGAAGGCTCAAGGCAACTACTCTGCCTACGTTCCGGACTTGCCTGGATGCGTCGCAACCGGAACCACGGTCGCCGAGACTGAAGAGCAGATCCGGCAGGCCATCGCTTTTCACCACGACGGCTTGCGCGAGGACGGGTTCCCCATCCCGGAGCCCACGAGCAAGGTCGAGTACATCGAGCTCGCAGCGTAGGCTGTCGACTCTCGATCGGCCCCGGGAAAGGGGTGCCCGATCCGCCGGTCACGTGGCCCGCCAGCGGCTTTCGCCGGCCCCAACGCCGGCGGACCTGTGGTCTCGCCGCGCCGGGCCGATCGGCAGGGCGCGCGCCGCCGGCCGCGGCGCCGCCCGCTACATTCCGGGCCTTCGATGGCAGGCCCCGCACCTTCTGCACCCGCACCGGCACTCTGGCTGCGCCTGTTCCTGCCGTTCGCGGCCGGCTACCTGCTGTCGTACCTGTTCCGCACCTCCAACGCCGTCGTCGGGCCGGTGCTGGCGGCGGAGCTGGCGCTGCCCGACCACGCGCTCGGGCTGCTGACGAGCACCTACTTCGTCGCCTTCGCCGCGGCGCAGATCCCGCTCGGCCTGCTGCTCGACCGCTACGGGCCGCGCCGGGTCGAGGCGCTGCTGCTGCTCGCCGCTGCCGCCGGGGCGGCGGTTTTCGCGCAGGCCGACGGGCTGGCCGGGCTGGCCTGGGGCCGGGCGCTGATCGGCCTGGGCGTGTCGGCCTGCCTGATGGCCGCCCTGACCGCGTTCAACCGGTCCTTTCCGCCGGAGCGGCAGGCGTCGCTGATCGGCTGGGTGATGGCAGCCGGCGGGCTGGGCGCGGTGTTCGCGGCCGCGCCGCTCGAGGCGGCGATCGGGCTCGCCGGCTGGCGCGGCGTGATGCTCGCGCTGGCCGTCGTCACGGTCGCGGTGGCGGCGGCAATCGGGTTGCTGGTGCCGGAGCAGGCGCAGCCGGCGAAGCCGACGCCGCTCGCCGAACAACTGGCCGGCGTGCGGCAGGTGATGAGCAGCCGCGCGTTCTGGCGCTACGCGCCGATGTTCATGCTCACGGTCGGCGGCTTCATGGCGGTGCAAGGCCTGTGGGCCGCGCGCTGGCTGGCGGAGGTCGAAGGGCTCGACCGCGCCGCCGTCGCGCGGCAGCTGACCCTGCTCAACGCGGGCTTCCTGAGCGGCTGTCTGTTCATGGGCTTCCTGACCACGGCGCTGCTCCGCCGCGGCATCGCCGAGGCGCGCATCCTCGCGGTGGCGGCCTGCGCCTTCGTGGGGGTGTTCGCCGCGATCAACGCGGCCGCCGGCTCGGCGCTGGGCGGGTTGTGGGTGCTGCTCGCCTTCCTCTATCCGCTGTGCAACATCGCGTTTGCGATCGTCGGCCGGGCGCTGCCGCTGGCGCTGGCCGGCCGCGCGAACACGGCGCTGAACCTGGTCGGCTTCGTCGGTGCCTTCGCGCTGCAGTGGGGCCTGGGCCTCGCGGTCGACGCGCTGCGCGCCGCCGGCTGGGACGGCGCGGCCGCCTATCGCGCGACCTTCGGCGCGCTGCTCGCGCTGCAGGCGGCCTCGGTGGCGTGGGTGT
>JAFLDG010000313.1 GCA_017302495.1 Burkholderiales bacterium | reverse complement strand
CCGAGCAGTTGCGCGATCTCGGCGGCCGAACTGCCCAGCGTGGCACGGATGAGCACGCACTGGATGCGCTGGTACTCCGAGTGGCTCTCGGCGCGCTTGAGCCTGTCGGCCAAGCGCTGCACGGTCGACTTGTCGCCCACGATCAGGCTCTTCATCCACGACCCCTTGCAGTCCGTGGACGAGCATCATATCTAATCTATTGAACGCGACTTGGTATCAGCCTTCTGCGCCGACAACACTCGCCACGTGGATCGGGCCAACTGATCTCGCCAGGACTGCACGCTGACGGCGAAGGGCGCTGGATGCAGAAGCAGATTGGCGACGATCTTCTCTTCAATTGCTCGCTTGCCGGTCACGAGATCCGATGCGTGCACGAGATGGGTAAGCTGCCGAAACTCCGTCGGTACTTCCTGAGCAACGCTTTCCGACGTGATGGGCGTGCTGATGACGAGGAACAGGTACGGCAGGTTCTCCTTCTCTTCCTTCTGCTTGGCACCCCAGATCTTGTAGGTGGCGAGCGGGAAGCAGTCTTCCGGCGCCAAGCCAACCCAATCCCTGGCTTGTCGAAAGAGCGACCCGTGGAACTTGCTGTTGATGCGAAACAGCGGTCGACCTCCACCGTTGAGGACGCGGTAGTCGGTATCGTTCCGGTTCTCGCGGCAATCATCGATGCGGAACTCGGACGAGCCGAGGATGCGTCGGTAGATCGCCTCGAAGGCCTGTTCGGCCAAAGTGCCCAGGAGAAGTTGCCCGAGCATCGTCTCGCCCTTGCGCGCACGTTGTTGAACCCTGGGGGCCGCAGCCGAGAGGTCGACGCCAAAACCAGTCGCGACCGGATCAGCCGATGCTCCGAGGGCTTCGACGCGCCTGCGGAGGTAAAGCCTGAGCGAGTCGAGATCTCGGTGCCCGTGTGCGACATCGTCGAGTGCCACCAGTGCGTCGAGTGGCTTCGGGTAGCCTCCGTTCGGATAGATGGCTCTGGCCAGCGTGGCACAGCGCTGGAGATCCATCAGTCGAGCGCTGGAAAGCGCAGCTTCGAGTTCTCGACGTAGCGAGACTCGAACTCGAAACCGATCCAGCGGCGGCCGAGCGACTCTGCGACGGCACCCGTGGTGTTGCTTCCGGCGAACGGGTCCAGCACGAGATCGCCCGGATCGGTCAGGAGGTTGACGAAGAACTCCGGCAGCGCGGCAGGAAAGCGCGCGGGATGCACCTTTTGCCCCGCGGCGGCGCATCGGCGGATGTACTCGCTGTTGCTCTCGTTGTTGCCGCGCTCGATCAGGTTGGAGGGGATCGAGCCTCCCTGATCCACCTGAAACTTGGACGTGATCTTGTGTCCGCTGGGACGCGACTTGGCCCGATAGCCGCGCTCGATAAGCCGCCGCATGTCGGCGCTGTACTCGGTCAACACATTGCGGTTGTTTGCCTTCGGAAAGGGCGACTTCGACAGCCACCAGCAGTGCTCTACAGAGTCCTTGATCCGCATGCGCCGCACGTTGACCCACTCCGCCGGCGTCGGCAGCTTCGCGGGGTTGTACCAGAAGCACTCCTGGGCGAGGTGGAAGCCAAGCTCGTCGCACAGCATGATCAGCAATCGGTAGTGGTACAGCGACCTGGTGGGCGTGCCTGCGTTGTAGCTGCCGCCGATGTTCAGAACGAAACTTCCGTCCGGTGCGAGTACCCGATGAATTTGTTCGGCGAACGGTCGAAACCAATCGACGTACGCTGCCTTGTTGACGTTGCCGTACTCCTTCTTGAAGTGAAGCGCGTAGGGCGGGGACGTGACGGCCAGATTCACGCTTTCCGTCGGCAACTGCTTCATCAGCTCCGCAGAATCGCCAAGGTACATAGCCCCCAACGCTGTTCGATACGCTTGCGCGTCGGCCCTGGATCCACTGCCGACCGACGGTGCCGCATCGGGCTGGCGCAAAATCTCAAGCGAATCAATCTTCACGAGTCAGCACCTCTGATCAAGCATCGCGGGGCTGTAAGAACATACAGTATATTCTGACAGATCGTGCTTGGCGCGCAAGGCCCAGCCGGCCGTCTTCAATCTGACAGTTGCCTCAGCCCGCCGCCTTCCGCCGCCTGCACGAGCGCGGCCGCATCGCGACCCCGACAGCGCTCTTGGTCGACCCGACTGGCGCTATCGAAGCAGCTTCGGGTCCGAGTCCGGGTCCGGCTCCGGTCCGCCGGCCGCCCGATACGCCCGCACCGCTTCGTCCACCGTCGGGAAGAAGGCCTCGCGCCCGAAGCGCGCGAACAGCCCGAAGCGCTTCAGCTTGTCCTTCACCGGCCCCTTCATCTCGGCGAAGCACAGCTCGATCCAGGCGTTCTGCAGCGCCTGGTCGAGCTCGGCGAGCATGTCCGCGGCGGTGACGTCGACGCTGGTCACCGGCTCGGCCGCGACGACGACCCAGCGCACGGGGGTCGGCGATTCGGCCACCACCTGCAGCACGCGGTCCTGGAACAGTTCGGCATTGGCGAAGAACAGCGGCGCGTCCCAGCGGAACAGCACCAGCCCCGGCTCGCGCGTCGCTTCCGGATGGCGCGCGATGTCGTGGAAGCCGTCGATGCCGTCGACCTTGCCGAGCACCGCCGAGTGCGGCCGCCAGCCGTCCCACAGGAACTCGATCACCGCGGCGACCACCGCGAGCGCGATGCCCTCGATCGCGCCGAAGACGATCACCCCGGCGCTGCAGCCGATCGCGAGCCAGAACTCCCAGGCCTGGATGCGGCGGATGCGCTGCAGGTCGCGCCATTCGATCAGCCCGATCACCGACGCGATCACCACCGCGGCGAGCGCGCTGCCCGGCAGGTTCTCGAGCAGCGCCGGCGCACCGATCAGCAGCGCGGCCACCGCCAGCGCGCCGACCACGCCGGTGGCTTGAGTCTTCGACCCCGCCGCTTCGGCCACCGGGGTGCGCGACGAGCTCGAGCTGATCGGGAAACCCTGGAACAGGCCGCAGGCGATGTTCGCCGCACCGAGGCCGATCAGCTCCTGGTTCGTGTCGACGCGCTGGCCGCTGCGCAGCGCGTAGGTGCGCGACAGCACGCTCGTGTCGGCGAAGGCGACCAGCGCGACGGCGACCGCACCGGTGAACACGGTCGGCAGGTCGGCCCAGCCGATCCACGGCAGCGCGAGCGCCGGCAGCCCCTGCGGCAGCGTGCCGAGCACGCCGACGCCGGCGCGCTCGTCGAGTTCGAAGCCCCCGACCACCGCGGTCGCGGCGACGACGGCGATCAGCATGCCCGGCACCCGCGGCCAGCGCCTGGCCCACAGGATCAGCGCCAGCGCCGCCGCGCCGATCGCCAGCGTGACGGGGTTGGCGCGCCCGTCGAGCAGCCCGCGCACGAAGTCGAGCGCCTGCTCGGGCGGCGTGTCGCCATGCGCCGAGAAGCCGCAGAGCTTCGGCACCTGCGCGATCAGCACGACGATCGCGATGCCGTTCATGTAGCCGTAGCGGATCGGCTTGGACAGCAGGTCGGTGAAGAAGCCGAGCCTGGCGACACCGGCGGCGATGCAGATCAGGCCCACCGCGAGCGCCATCGTCGCCGCCACCGCGACCGCGCGCTGCGGGTCGCCGCCCGACAGCGGCAGCACGACCGCGAGGATCAGCGCGGCCAGCGACGAATCCGGCCCGAGCACCATGATCCGGCTCGGGCCGAACAGCGCGTAGGCCAGCAGCGCCGCGACCGTCGCGTACAGCCCGTAGATGCCGGGCACGCCCGACGCGACCGCGTAGGCGATGCCCACCGGCACGAGCATCGTCGTCAGCACCAGCCCGGCGGCGAGGTCGTGGCGCAGCCACTCGGCGCGGTAGCCGCGCAGCAGCGCCAGGCCCGGCAGCCAGCGCCGCCAGCCGGCGGCGCCAGCGCGCGGCGGCGCCATCACGATGCGATCAGCCATCTCGTGCGGGGGGCTCCTCGGTGGCCGAAGCTATCACGCGCGGGCCGCCGGCTATAGTGAGTCGACGCCCGCTCACACCGCCGATGATGCAGACCTCCCGCCGGCGCTGGCTGCGATCGCTGCTCGTCGCCGCGATCGCGCTCGCCGCCGTGATCGGCGGCGCCCTGTGGTGGCTCGGCGCGCAGTTTCCGTCCGAGCGGCTGCGCCCGCTGATCGCCGACCAGGTGCAGCAGCGGACCGGGCGCGAGTTCGCGATCCGCGGGCCGCTCGCGATCCGCCTGCTGCCGCGCATCGCGGTCGTCGCCGACGACGTGGTGCTCGGCAATGCAACCTGGGGATCGCGGCGCGAGATGCTGAGCGTCGGCCGCGCCCGGCTCGCGGTCGCGATCGGCCCGCTGCTGCGCGGGCGGCTCGTCGTGTCGGAGGTCGCGCTCGACCGCGTCGACCTGCTGCTCGAGACCGACCGGCGCGGGGCCGGCAACTGGGTGTTCGACGCCGCCGGCCGGCCGGCGGCCGAACCCGCGGCCGGCGAGGGCGCGGCGTTGCAGGTCGCCGTCGAGCAGGTGCAGCTGCGCGACGCACGGGTCACCTGGCGCGACGGCCGCAGCGGCACGTCGCGCGTCGTCGACCTCGCCATGGCCGAACTCGAACCCGATGGCGCGACGGCACGGCTCGCCGCGCAGCTGCGGCTGGAATCGACGGCGTGGACGATCGACGGCCGCATCGGCCGGCTCGAGGATCTCGGCGCGACGCAGGCCGACTGGCCGATCGAATTGCGCGCCACCGCCGCAGGCGCCGAGCTGGCACTCGCGGGGCAGCTCAAGGCCGGCTCGGCGCCGCGCACGCTCGCGGCGGCGGCGTCGGCGACCCTGACGAAGCCGGAGGCCCTGGCGCCCTGGACGACCGCCGCCGTGCCGCTGCCGCTTTCGCTGCAGGCGCGCGTCGAGGCCCGGGCCGGTTCGCTCACTGCCGACGAGCTGAAGCTGTCGGTCGCCGGGCAGGCCCTGACCGGCCGGGCGACGGTGGCGACCGAAGGCACGCCGCGCGTCGACGTGCAGCTCGCGGCCCGGTCGATCGACCTCGGCCGCTGGCTGCCGGCCGCCACC
>JAFLDG010000312.1 GCA_017302495.1 Burkholderiales bacterium | reverse complement strand
ACTCGATCCGCAGCCGGCCGCCGTCCGGGATCAGCGCGACGGCGCCGTTCTCGGCCACGATCGCCGCCACCGGCCAGCAGCGCGCGAAGGGTTCGCTCCAGCCCTGCGGCCGGCCGGTGATGGCGATCACCGGCACGGCGGCGGCGCGCAGCGCCTGCAAGGCGGCTTCGGCCGGCGGGTCGAGCGCGCCGTCGCGGGTGAGGGTGTCGTCGATGTCGGTCAGAACGCCGTGCACCGCCCGCAGGGCCGGCACCGGCAGCGCCCGCAGCGGCCGGGCGGGAACGGCGGAAGCAGACGGGGCGGCGGCCATCGGGTCGAGTCTCGCACGGCCGCCGCCGGGCGCCGCCGGGGCCTTGACCTGGCGCAAGTGCGGCCGGGGTCGGATTTCGATAATGACCGTTTCGTGACAAGGCGATCGGAAGGACTGGCATGGCCAAGGACACGCGCACGGCATCCCGCAAACCGGCGCCACCCGCAGCCCCGGCGCCGCGCCGCGCACGGGCCGACGCCGCCGACGCCCGGCGCCCGGCGCGCGCCGGCGATACCGCCCCGGTGCTGGCGCCGCGCGCGATCGAGCGCCACGTGGTGCGCCAGGCCACGCTCGCCAAGCAGGACGCGCAGGGCGCCGCCATGCGCGACATGCTGCAGCGGCTGGGCAACGGCGACCCGGACCAGGCGGCGAAGGCGCTGCGCGCGATCGTCGCCGGCGCCGCTCCGGACGACGTCGAGGCGCTGAAAGCCGCGCTGTTCGAACGCGACGACGCGCAGGCCTCGCGCGAGAACCGCGATCTGGCGCTGGTCAAGGACTGGCGCGCCGGCGGCTACCCTTACAAGTACCTGCTGTCGCGCAAGACCTACGAGGCGCAGAAGTACAAGCTGCAGGTCGAGCTGCTGAAGCTGCAGGCCTGGGTCAAAGAGAGCGGCCAGCGCGTGCTGATCCTGTTCGAGGGCCGCGACGCCGCCGGCAAGGGCGGCACGATCAAGCGCTTCATGGAGCACCTGAACCCGCGCGGCGCGCGCGTCGTCGCGCTGGAGAAGCCGAGCGACATCGAGCGCGGCCAGTGGTATTTCCAGCGCTATGCGCAGCACCTGCCGACGCGCGGCGAGATCGTGCTCTTCGACCGCAGCTGGTACAACCGCGCCGGCGTCGAGCGCGTGATGGGCTTCTGCAACGACCACGAGTACGACGAGTTCATGCGCCAGGCGCCGGAGTTCGAGCGCCATCTGGTCAAGAGCGGCATCCACCTGTTCAAGTTCTGGTTCTCGGTCAGCCGCGACGAGCAGCGCCGCCGCTTCAAGGAACGGCGCTCGCATCCGCTGAAGCAGTGGAAGCTGAGCCCGATCGACATGGCCAGCCTCGACAAGTGGGAGGAGTACACGGTGGCCAAGGAGCAGATGTTCCTGCACACCGACACCTCCGACGCACCGTGGACCGTGATCAAGAGCGACTGCAAGAAGCGCGCGCGCCTGAACGCGATGCGCTACCTGCTGCACCGGCTGCCGTACGCGAACAAGGACCTCGGCGTGCTCGGCGCGGTCGACCCGCTGCTGGTCGGCCGGGCGGCGCTGGTCGCCGGCCGCGCCGAGGAGTACTCGCCGGCCAGCGCCGGCAACTGACCCGGCCGCGCCGGCCGGCGCGCGGCCGGTGCCGCCCCGCTACAATCGCGCCACCTTCCGAGGAGCGTTGCAACCTCCACCCCCCGAGGCCAGGCTCGGAAGGCTCCCGCTGCAACCGCGCTCACCTGCACGTCCGTCGTGGGTGAGTTGATCATCGAAGCTCCACGACCCTTGCAGGGTCTTCCACGTTTGGAGCCTGAACGATGAATGCCGTCCTGAAACCCAGCCAAGACCATGCCGTGGCCGACCTGTCGCTCGCCGACTGGGGCCGCAAGGAAATCACCATCGCCGAGAGCGAGATGCCGGCGCTGATGGCGATCCGCGAGGAGTACGCGGCCAAGCAGCCCTTGCGCGGCGCGCGCGTCACCGGCAGCCTGCACATGACGATCCAGACCGCGGTGCTGGTCGAGACGCTGCAGGCGCTGGGCGCCGACGTGCGCTGGGCCTCGTGCAACATCTTCAGCACCCAGGACCATGCCGCTGCGGCGCTGGTGGCCGCCGGCACGCCGGTGTTCGCCTACAAGGGCGAATCGCTGCGCGACTACTGGGACTACACGCACCGCATCTTCGAATTCGGCGCCAAGGGCGCGCCGAACGAAGGCCCGAACATGATCCTCGACGACGGCGGCGACGCGACGCTGCTGATGCACCTGGGCAAGCGCGCGGAGAAGGATCCGTCGGCGATCACGAACCCGACCAGCGAGGAGGAGCGCGAGCTGTACGCCGCGATCAAGGCCAAGCTGGCCGAGGACCCCACCTGGTACAGCCGCAAGAGCGCGCAGATCATCGGCGTGACCGAGGAAACGACCACCGGCGTGCACCGCCTGAAGGAGATGAGCGCCAAGGGCACGCTGATGTTCCGGGCGATCAACGTCAACGACTCGGTCACGAAGAGCAAGTTCGACAACCTCTACGGCTGCCGCGAAAGCCTGGTCGACGGCATCAAGCGCGCGACCGACGTGATGGTGGCCGGCAAGATCGCCGTGGTCTGCGGCTACGGCGACGTCGGCAAGGGCAGCGCGCAAGCGCTGCGCGCGCTGTCGGCGCAGGTGTGGGTGACCGAGATCGACCCGATCAACGCGCTGCAGGCGGCGATGGAAGGCTTCCGCGTCGTGACGATGGACTGGGCCGCGGACAAGGCCGACATCTTCGTCACCGCCACCGGCAACAAGGGCGTGATCGGCTTCGACCACATGGCGAAGATGAAGCACAACGCGATCGTCTGCAACATCGGCCACTTCGACAACGAGATCGACGTCGCCGCGCTCGAGGCCCGCTGCCAGTGGGAGGAGATCAAGCCGCAGGTTGACCACGTGACCTTCCCGTCCGAGAGCGGCAGGCCGGGCAACCGCATCATCCTGCTGGCCAAGGGCCGGCTCGTGAACCTCGGCTGCGCCACCGGCCACCCGAGCTACGTGATGAGCAGCTCGTTCGCGAACCAGACGATCGCGCAGATCGAGCTGTACACGCATGCCGACTACTACGAGCAGGGCAAGGTCTACGTGCTGCCGAAGCACCTGGACGAGAAGGTCGCGCGGCTGCAGCTGAAGACCCTGAACGCCGAGCTGACCACCCTCAGCGACGAGCAGGCCAACTACATCGGCGTGCCGGTGCAGGGGCCCTACAAGCCCGACAGCTACCGGTACTGAGCCCGCCTGCCCGGCGGCCGCGAGGCGGCCGCCGGAAGCGCGACCCCGCGGATCCGGCACGGACCGGCCTCGGGCGTGCGCCTGGAGGCGCCGCCGCCACGCGCGGCGCGCGGGCATCGATGCGGAGGCATGTCATGACCATTCCGATCTCGTTCGAGTTCTTCCCGCCGAACACGCCGGTCGGCGACCAGAAGCTCGAGACCGTGGTGCAGGAGCTCGGCGCCTGCAAGCCCGAGTTCTTCAGCGTCACCTACGGCGCCGGCGGCTCGACCCGCGACAAGACGCTGCACACCGTGCGCGCGATCGCGCAGGCCGGCCACGAGGCGGCGCCGCACCTGTCGTGCGTCGGTTCGACGCGCGAGAACATCGCCGCGATCCTGGCCACCTACCGGGCGCAGGCGATCCGCCGCATCGTCGCGCTGCGCGGCGATTTGCCGAGCGGCACCGCCACCGCCGGCGAGTTCCGCTATGCCGCCGAGCTGGTGCGCTTCATCCGCGAGACGCAGGGCGCCGACTGGCTGATCGAGGTCGCCGCCTATCCGGAATACCACCCCGACGAGCGCTACGTGGCTCGCGACCTGCAGCACTACGTCGACAAGGTGCGGGCCGGCGCCAGCTCGGCGATCACGCAGTTCTTCTTCAACGCCGACGCCTATTTCCACTTCGTCGACTGCACCCGCAGGCTCGGCGCCGAGGTGCCGGTGGTGCCGGGCATCATGCCCTTCCACAACTACGCGAAGATCGCGCAGTTCGCCGCGCGCGACGGCATCGAGGTACCGCGCTGGGTGGCGCTGAAGATGGAAGGCTACCTGGACGACGCGGCGTCGATCCGCGCCTTCGGCCTGGACGTGGTCACCTCGCTGTGCGAGCGCCTGATCGCCGGCGGCGCGCCGGGCATCCACTTCTACACGATGAACCAGTCGGCGCTGACGCTCGAGATCTGCCGCCGGCTCGGGCTCGCTTGAGGCGCACGCTCAGCGCCGCTGCCAGAACACCCCCTCCTCGGTCAGCATCGCGTCCAGCGGCACGTCGTGCGGCTCGGGCTGCAGCCACGGCACGTAGCCGTGCATGAAGCCCACGCCGACGGTGAACGGCCGCGGCCGCAGGTCGGCCAGCGTGCGGTCGTAGAAGCCGCCGCCGTAGCCCAGCCGCAGCCCCTTCGGGCCGAAACCGACGCAGGCCACCAGCAGCAGCTCGGGCTCGAATTCGGCCGTGTCCTTCGGCTTCGGGATGCCGTAGGCGTCCTCCTCCATCGGGCAGCCCGGGAACCAGACGTGGAAGCGCAGGTGTTTGGTGTCGCGGTCGACCACCGGCAGGCCGATGCGGCGCCCGCTTTCGGCCTCGCTCCAGCGGTACAGCGCCGGCAGCGCGTCGAACTCGCCCTTGATCGGCCAGTACGCGCCGATCGAGCGCTCGTGCCGGCCGACCAGCCAGACGCGCAGCACCTCCTGCAGGTGCACCGAGCGCTCGTGCCGGTCGGGCATGGCCAGGCGCTCGGCCTGCAGCTGCCGGCGCAGCGTGGTCTTGTCGCGGGTCGGCTCGAGGGGCAGCTGGAAGTCGCTCATGGCGCGGACGCCGCGCCGGCCGCCGCCGCACCGGCGCTGGCGCGGCCCGTCGGCGCCCGGCGCGGGCAGGGTGGGTCGAGCGCCGGATTGAGCGCGGCACCGCCCGGCACTGCTCGGGCTCGCCACGCACCGCCGGCGTCGATCGGCCGGCACCCCGCAGGTCGCTTGCGCCCGCGCGGCCGGCTCCGCC